>NZ_JBFBAD010000005.1:0-99918 GCF_040682075.1 Actinoplanes sp. NPDC051411
GCCGGCGGCAGGCATCGCCGAGGTCGGAGCTCCATAGCCCGGCGCGCCGGCGGCAGGCATGCCGGAGGTCGGAGCTCCATAGCCCGGCGTCCCGTAGCCCGGCGTCCCGTAGCCCGGCGTCCCGTAGCCCGGCGTCCCGTAGCCCGGCGTCCCGTAGCCCGGCGTCCCGTAGCCGGGAGCGGCGCCATAGCCCGGCGTGCCTTGGGCGCCCGGCGTGCCGTAACCAGGCGAGCCCTGACCCGACGCGTCATAACCAGGAGCGCCATAGTTCGGCGGGCCGGAAGCCGGCATGCCATAGCCCGGGGTGCCCGACGGCGGCATCCCGTAAGCCGGGGTGTTCGAAGCGGCCGCCCCGTAGCCCGGAGTCGGCGCGCCATAGTTCGGTGCTCCATAGGAGGGCGTGCCATAGGCCGGCGTGCCCGAAGCCGGAGCTCCGTAGGACGGCGCTCCGTAGGACGGGGCCGGTGCTCCGTAGGAAGGCGCGCTCGGCTGTGGATAGCCGTAGCCCGACCCCGGCGCCCCGTAATTGGGCGTCGGGTAGCCCATCGCCGCCGCGTAGCCCCCGCCCGGTGTGACGCCGTAACCCGCGTAGGCCGCCTGGGCGAACTTGATCGGCACCGGCACCACCGGTTCTTCCGGCGGGCCGACCGTGCGGACCACGCCGTCGGGGAAGGCGATCTGGTAGAGCTCGCCGTTCCAGAAGGCGTGCGGCATCTGCGGGTCGCGGCCGGCGAACGACGAGCGGTAGTCGACGATCGCCGCCAGCAGGCGCTGCTCCTCGGCCTCGGCGCGCTGCAGGGCCACCGGCGTGCGGTGCAGGCCGCGCTGCATGCCGTCGCGCAGCAGGGCCAGCTGGGTGGACGCGAACTGGAAGCCCTTCATCGCCCGCTGCCCGGCCGGGCCCGCGACCCGCTTGGCCCACTGCCGGGCCGAGTAGCGCCGGCCCAGACTGCCCAGGGCGGCCACCTCGGGCGGCGCGAACCAGCCGGTGCGCACGTAGAACGGCAGGATGCGCTCGGCGATCCGGCCTTCCCAGCCGCGCAGGGCGATCGCGAAGCCGACCACGGCGAAGAAGAACGGCACCATGAAGCCGAGGTAGCCGTACAGCATGATGAACGGCTGGCTCAGGCTCACCGACAGCGTGGGCAGCAGGTTGAACGTGCCGTGCAGCATCATCGCGACCAGGATGCCGGCGATCGGGGCGAGCCAGCGCACCCGGCGGTCGCCGGAGCGCGACGAGATGCCGAGGCCGATGCCGGTCATCGAGGTGAACAGGGGGTGCGCGAAGCCGGTGAACAGGATGCGCACGATGAAGATGGCGAAGACGTTCTGCAGGCCGGTGGCCGCGCCGTACTGTTCGGCGCCCGCCGCATAGCCGTGGCCGCCCAGGTAGAGGACGTTTTCCACCATCGCGAAGCCGAGCGCGGAGAGACCGCAGTAGACGATGCCGTCGGTGATGCCGGACCACTCCTCGCGACGCCGCCAGAACAGCAGCAGCGGGCCGCTCGCCTTCATCGACTCCTCGATCAGCGGGGCGATCAGCACCGCGACCAGCGACTCGGAGAGGCCGGCCTTGTCGAACAGCCAGGCCGCGCCGGTGTTGACCAGCAGGGCGACCGAGGTGGCGACGGTGGCGCCCCAGGCGAAGCAGAAGGCCAGCAGGTGCCACGGCTCGGGTTCGTAGCGGTCGAGCCAGAGGAACGCGGCGACCAGCAGCGGAACCGGGATGACCGCCGCGACGATGCCGACGACCAGGGCCACGCCGCCGTAGTTGGCGCCGAGGAACAGCAGCATGCCGACCGCGCCGGCGAGGATCAGGGCGGCCACGCCGCCGATCGGCAGCCAGCGCCGCCAGCCGCTGCGGGCCCGCCCGGTCACCGGGTCACGCCAGGAGTCGGGCGCGCTCGCGGCCGCCTCGCTGGGTGCCGGCATGAAAGGAGACGCCGTCGTGAAGGGGGGCGCCGGCGTGAAGGAGGGCGCCGGCGCGAAAGCGGACTCCGGATAGGCCGAGGACGGGTCGGGAGCGCCGGGACCGGGGGCCGACAGGCCGATCGGAGCGGTCTCACCCACCGGAAACGCCGGCGCGGCAGGCTGGGGGGCAGAAGCGGAGGAGGCCGGAAACGCCGAGGTGGGCGCCTCCGGGGCAGGCGGAGTGGCGCCCTGGTCGGGCACCCCGCCCGGTGAAACGTCGGCCATGCCCGCCAGCGTAGTCACCCGGCGCGCGCGAGGCGGCCCCGAGGACCACCAAGAAGATCAAGACCGGCTGGGAATCAGCTCACGGCCGGAAAGTCGGTCACGGCCGCCGGGTGGCTCGGCGGCGGAGCGTACGCGGGTGAGCGTGCCGCCCGACGGCCTGGCGCACCATCCGTACGGCCTCGGAGCTCTCCACCCCGGTGGCGCGCAGCAGGTCGGAGACCGTGGTCCGCACCTGCGCCACGACGACCCCGCCGGAGAAGCCGACCCCGTCGTCGTACCCCCGCATGGCCTCCACCGCGGCCCGCAGGGCCCGTTCCCGGGCCGCGAGTGGCTCGGCGCCCTTGGCCCATTCCTGTCTGAGCAGCGCGACCGCGTCGCCGAGCAGTCCGATCGCATCCGGCAGGCACGGCGGCACCGTCTCGTCGTCGTCCAGCGCGGTCTTCACCCGCCGGATCATCACCCGCACGTTACGCAGGGCATATGTCATGTGGGGCGCGCCGTCGACGTATTGCGCGAGCGCGCCCCGCGTGTGCCACCGGGCGGGCGCGAACGCCACGTTTTCGCGGGCCGCCGTGACCGCCGACGCGAACCCGGCGAACGCCCCCTCGGCCGTCCGCAACCGGGCCAGCGCCGCGGTGACCCGGTCGCCGTCGCGGACCCGCAGCGCCGCCGAGATCTCGTGCAGCCCGTCGGCCAGGGCCTGGAGGGCCGGGTCGGCGGACCGCCGCACCACCGAGAGCGGGTTGAGCGGCAGCAGCACGGTCATCACGGCCAGGCCGATGCCGCCGCCGACCAGCGCGTCGAAGAAGCGGGTCCACGGCTGGCCGGTAGTCGACGTGAGGGTCGCGACCAGCACGGCCGAGGAGGCGGACTGGGTGACCAGCGGGGGCCCGCCGCCGACCCCGGTGGCGATCAGGACCGCCATGATCACGACGAGGCCGATCTGCCACGGCCCGGTGCCGATGAAGTGGATGATCGTGTCGCCGATGCCGATGCCGAGGGCGACCCCGATGACGAGTTCGGTGGTGCGCCGCACGCGCTGCCCGACCGAGGAGGCCAGGGTGATCACGGCCGAGATGGGCGCGAAGAACGGGGCCGGTCGCCCGATCAGGTCGTGGGCGACGAACCAGGCCAGGGCTGCGCCGACGCCGGCCTGGAGGGCCAGCGTCAGGCCGCCGCGTACGCGGGCGAGGACGTCCCTCATGAATAGAGGACCCTACCGGCGGGCGTGACAGGATGGCGGTCGTGACATCCCTGGTTGACCAGTTCCGTGACGCCGCGCGGCAGGCCGGTGCGACCGCCGGCGACGACGATCTGCGGGCGGCGGGTGGCTACCTGCTCGGGCGGTGGTCGGAGCCGCAGCGCCACTACCACACGGTCGACCACCTGAGCGCCGTCCTGGCGGTGGTCGACGAGCACGCCGCCCTGGCGCCGCACCCGGAGCGGGTGCGGCTGGCGGCGTGGATGCACGACGCGGTCTACGACCCTCGCGCGCTCGGCGACGCCAACGAGCGGGACAGCGCCGAGTTCGCCGCGGGCCTGCTGACCACGCTGGGGGTGCCCGGCGCGGCGGCGGCCGACGTGGCCCGCCTGGTCGGCCTGACCGCCGGGCACGCGACCGGCGACGACGACCCCGACGGCGAACTGCTCTGCGACGCCGACCTGGCCGTGCTGGCCGGCGACGAGCAGCAGTACGCGGCCTACACGGCCGCGATCCGCCGGGAATACGCGCACGTCAGCGACGACGACTTCCGGGCCGGCCGGGCCCAGGTGCTCAAGGCCCTGCTCGAGCTCCCGGCGATCTATCGCCTCGAGCCGCTGCGCGAGGCCTGGGAGCAGCGGGCCCGGACAAATCTAGAACGAGAGGTGCTTGGGCCGCCGCAGCCCTGACGCGCGGAGCCGGAACGCCAGCTCGCGGGAGGGCAGCAGCGTCGCCCCGAGCCAGAGCGCGCTCGCGAACCGCGCGTCGGGGATGTCGTAGTGATCACGGTCGAACGCCCGGCGCGGCGCCCCCAGGATCTCGGCGAAGACGTGCAACTCCTCGTATGACAGGTCGCTGACCAGGTGCGACCAGAGCCGCCCGCGAGCCGGCCAGCGCGGCTCGTCGACGAGGATCAACGGTCTCCGGCCGGTAACTCGGCGACGAGGTCGATGCCGCGGTCGGCGGCGAACCCGCGTACGTCGGGAACCCCGATGCGGGCCGCATCGGCGGTGAGATCGTCGGGCATGGTCTGCGACTGCCGCTCGGCGTCGACCCGGGCCCGATAGTGCTCGATCTCGCGCTCGCGGACCGCTTTGTCCCAGCCCAGGACGTCGCCCATCAGTGTGGCCGCGTGCTCCATCGTCTCGGTGCCGCGGTGCGCGGTCTCGATCGAGATGCGGGTGCGCCGGGTCAGCACGTCGTCGAGGTGCAGCGCGCCCTCGGCCAGCGCCGCGTAGGCCACCTCGGCGGCCAGGTATTCGGGGGCACCGGTGAGCGGGGTGGCCAGCTCGCGATCGGCCGCGATCATGGCCAGCAGGTGGACCGACAAGGTTCCGTACCGCTCCAGAAGGTGCTCGACCACTCCGGCGGTGACGCCGTGCCGCCGGGCCGTGTCCTGCCGATCGCGCCAGGCCGCGGCGTAGCCGTCGGCGCCGAGCAGCGGAAGCTGGTCGGTGTGCGAGGGCCGCCGGGGACCGCCGAGCCGCTGCATGGCCCGGTCGATGACGTCGGCCGCCATCACCCGGTAGGTCGTGTATTTGCCGCCCGCGACCAGGATCAGCCCGAGCATCGGCTCGAAGACCGCGTGCTCGCGGGAGAGCTTCGAGGTCGAGTCGGCCTCGCCGGCCAGCAGCGGGCGCAGGCCGGCATAGACGCCCTCGATGTCGTCGGTCGTCAGCGGCCGGTCGAGCACCGTGTTGACCTGGTCGAGGATGTAGCGGATGTCGCGCGCCGAGGCCGCCGGGTGCGACCGGTCGAGCTGCCAGTCGGTGTCGGTCGTCCCGATGATCCAGTGGCCGCCCCACGGGAGCACGAACAGGACCGACGTGGGGGTCCGCAAGATCAAGCCGGCCTCGCCCGTGATCGCCGAGCGGGGCACCACCAGGTGGACGCCCTTGGAGGCGCGCACCCGCATGCCCGGGCGCACACCGACGTCGCTGAGCATGCGCGACATGTCGTCGCTCCACACGCCGGTCGCCGCGACGACCGTGCGGGCGCGGACCTCGAACTCGGGCTCGTCGGGCGCCTCCAGGTCGCGCACGCGCACGCCGACGACCTCGCGGGCCTCGCGCAGGAAGCCGGTGACCCGGGCGCTGGTGACCACGGCCGCACCGAGGCTGGCCGCGGTGCGGGCCAGGTTGACCACCAGGCGGGCGTCGTCGACCTGGCCGTCGTAGTAGCGGATCGCGCCGGCCACCGCGTCGGCCCGCAGGCTCGGGAACAGATGCCGGGCGCCGGCGCGGCTCAGGTGCTTGTGCAACGGCATCCCCCGGCCGGTGCCGAAGACACCGGCGAACACGTCGTACGCCGCGACGCCCAGCCCGTAGTAACCCCGGTGCCAGACGCGGGCGGCCGGGTTGGCGGGCGGGAGCGGCACCAGGATCGGCACCGGGCGCACCAGGTGCGGGGCGAGCCGGGTCGACAGCAGCCCGCGCTCGGTGAGCGCCTCGTGCACCAGGTGCAACTCGAGCTGCTCCAGGTAGCGCAGGCCGCCGTGGATCAGCTTGCTGGAGCGGCTGGACGTGCCGGCGGCTAGGTCGCGGGCCTCGACGAGGGCCACCTTGAGCCCGCGGGAGGCGGCGTCGAGGGCGGCACCGGCACCGGTGACACCGCCGCCGACCACCAGGACGTCGAACTGCTCGTCGCGAAGCCGCCGCAGATCGGCGACGCGGCGAATCGGGGACAGCCGACCGGCTGAGTAGCGGGAGACCGAGGGATCGCGCACCCGTCCCACGTTAGCGCCCGCGCGTGTCACTCCGGCGGGGGAATGTGGCGCGGTCCACGGCGTACGGAAAAGGGCGGGTCGCCGAAGCGACCCGCCCTTTCCTGTTGCTCAGGGGACTGGACTCAGAAGTCCATGTCTCCGCCGCCCGGGGCACCGGCCGGAGCCGGGTTCTTCTCGGGCTTGTCGGCCACGACGGCCTCGGTGGTGAGGAACAGCGCGGCGATCGACGCGGCGTTCTGCAGCGCCGAGCGGGTGACCTTGGCCGGGTCGATGATGCCCGCGGCCAGCAGGTCGACGTACTCACCGGTCGCGGCGTTCAGGCCCCAACCCGCTTCGAGGTTGCGCACCTTCTCCACCACGACGCCGCCCTCGAGGCCGGCGTTCACGGCGATCTGACGCAGCGGGGCGTCGAGCGCGACCTTGACGATGTTGGCGCCAGTGGCCTCGTCGCCGACCAGGTCGAGCTTGTCGAAGGCCGACTTGCCGGCCTGCACGAGCGCGACGCCACCGCCGGGGACGATGCCCTCCTCGACGGCCGCCTTCGCGTTACGAACGGCGTCCTCGATGCGGTGCTTGCGCTCCTTGAGCTCGACCTCGGTGGCCGCGCCGACCTTGATGACCGCAACGCCGCCGGCCAGCTTGGCCAGGCGCTCCTGCAGCTTCTCACGGTCGTAGTCGGAGTCCGACTTCTCGATCTCGGCCCGGATCTGGTTGACCCGGCCCTGGATCTGCTCGGCGTTGCCGCCGCCGTCGACCACGGTGGTCTCGTCCTTGGTGATGACGACCTTGCGGGCGGTGCCGAGCAGGCTCAGGTCGGCGCCGTCGAGCTTGAGGCCGACCTCTTCGCTGATGACCGCGCCGCCGGTGAGGATGGCGATGTCTTCCAGCATGGCCTTGCGACGGTCACCGAAGCCGGGGGCCTTGACGGCGACCGACTTGAAGGTGCCACGAACCTTGTTGACCACCAGGGTCGCCAGGGCCTCGCCCTCGACGTCCTCGGCGATGATGACCAGCGGCTTGCCGCCCTGCATGACCTTCTCGAGGATCGGGAGCAGGTCCTTCACCGCGGAGATCTTGCTGTTGGCGATCAGGATGTACGGGTCGTCGAAGACGGCCTCCATCCGCTCGGCGTCGGTCATGAAGTACGCCGAGATGTAGCCCTTGTCGAAGCGCATGCCCTCGGTGAGCTCGAGCTCGAGACCGAAGGTGTTGCTCTCCTCGACGGTGATGACGCCTTCCTTGCCGACCTTGTCCATGGCCTCGGCGATGATCTCGCCGACCGTGGAGTCACCGGCGGAGATGGAGGCGGTCGAAGCGATCTGCTCCTTGGTCTCCACGTCCTTGGCGATCTGGGTCAGACCCTCGGAGACGCTGGCGACGGCCGCCTCGATGCCCCGCTTGAGGGCCATCGGGTTGGCGCCGGCGGCAACGTTGCGCAGGCCCTCGCGAACCAGAGCCTGGGCGAGGACGGTCGCCGTCGTCGTGCCGTCACCGGCGACGTCGTCGGTCTTCTTGGCGACCTCCTTGACCAGCTCGGCGCCGATCTTCTCGAAGGTGCCCTCGAGCTCGATCTCCTTGGCGATCGACACACCATCGTTGGTGATGGTGGGAGCGCCCCACTTCTTCTCGAGCACGACGTTGCGGCCCTTGGGGCCGAGCGTCACCTTGACGGCGTCGGCGAGCTGGTTCATACCGCTCTCGAGGCCGCGACGAGCTTCCTCGTCAAATGCGATGATCTTGGCCATACGGCGTTGTCCTCCTGGACATTCGCGGTGCCGGGCCGTCTGGCCCTGCCGCTCGTTGCGAAACTGTGCTGCCAGAATTCTTCGGACGTCACCACCTGGCGATGTGACGTCCCAGGTCGAGCCGGATGGCCCGCGACGACCAGCCCCGCGCCCCGGCGCCGATGGCGGCACCGCGACCGGAACCCCACCGTCCCGACCTGCTTGGCACTCACTGGTCGCGAGTGCCAATGACCTGTTTAGCACTCTCAGGGGTCGAGTGCAAGGAAACAGCGTCTTGCGAGAACCCCGTTTGCCGGGACTCAGAACAGCTCGGGGGCGGCCAGTTCCGCCCGCAGGGAAACGCTCGTGACCGGGCCTTCGGCCCGGCGGGCCGAGGCGTACGTGACCAGGGCCGCGACCGCCCAGAGCACGCCGAACACGACCCCCGCCGTGGTCTGCGCGACCGAGCCCCAGGCCGACTCGGCCAACCGGGGCAGCAGGGTGAACGCCAGCGCGGCCACCACGAGCCCGGCGACGCCGGCGGGCGGGGTCCGGGCCAGCAGGTGCACCGCCCGGCTCGGGCCGCGGCCGTGCTCGATCAGCACCACGCAGCCGACCATGCCGGCGAACGCGAGCACCCCGGTCGACGCGAGCACCAGGATGATCCGCAGGGGGCCGGCCACGCTCGGCGCCATGTCGGGCTGCGAGTCGAGCAGCGGCAGGCCCTGGGCGACCAGCCCGAACAGAGCCAGCCAGAGCCAGAGCGGGCGCAACCGGTAGGCGACCAGCGACCAGACCGTACGCAGGCGGGGCCGGGCGCCGTCGGCCGCCGCCGGGACCGCCACCCCGACCGCCCCGGCCAGCACGATCAGCAGCGGCAGCGCCGACACCGCGAAATAGGCAAGCCACATCAGCGGGAGCAGCAGCAGGCCGAAGCCGCCGACCACGTCGGAGAGGGCGGGCGCGGCGATCAGCGTGTCGTCGACGCTGCCGACGAAGAAGTGCGTGGGCAGGGCCGCCAGCAGCGCGATCAGCACCAGCAGGGCCACGTTGCGCAGGAGCACCCCGGCCACCCGGTCGGCCCAGCCGGCGAGCCCGGCGCCCGGCACGAGACGGTCAGGCGGCAGAAGGGCCGCGGGAACCGCCGCCGAGACGAGACCCGGGTGGGGCAGCTCGGCCGTCCGCGACTCCTCGTCGAGGGGGTCGGCACGCTCGACAACCGGCTCGGCGACCATGTGCAGCGGCGGCTCGGCGGGGTTCATAGCTGACCACCTTGCCTCAGTGGTACGCGAGTTGCCACCCCCGGAGCCTCGGACGGATATGCGGCAACCCGGTTGCCGCTCGCCCCCGCACCAGGGTAGGGAGAAGACCATGAAGAGCTGGACCGTACGCCGGGTGACCGTCGCCGACGCGGCCCGCATGCGCGCTCTCCGGCTGGAAATGCTGGCCGACAGCCCGCTCGCGTTCCTCGAGACGCTGGCCCAGGCGGCGGCCCGCCCCCACGAGGCCTACCGCGCCCGCATCACCCAGTCCGCCCGCGGCCGCCAGGTGGCCCAGTTCATCGCCGACACCGGAGGTCGCCTGATCGGGCACGCCGGCGGCACGGTCATGCCCGACGATCCGGCGACCACGGTCGTGTTCGCGGTCTACCTGACCCCGGCCTACCGCGGCGGCAAGGTGCTGGCCGAGCTGATCGACGCGGTTGCCGCGTGGTCCCGCGAGTGCGGCCGCGACGAGCTGATGCTCGAGGTGGTGACCGGCAACGACCGGGCCGTCCGGGCGTACGAGAAGCTGGGCTTCGAGGAAGTCGGCGAGCCGGTGCCGCACCCGGTCATCCCGGTCCTGACCGAGCTGCGGATGCGTCGCCGGATCTGAGCGTCAGACGTCCAGCCGCCACTGGATGACCGACTCGGCGG
The DNA here is from genome assembly GCF_040682075.1 of Actinoplanes sp. NPDC051411. NCBI lineage: Bacteria > Bacillati > Actinomycetota > Actinomycetes > Micromonosporales > Micromonosporaceae > Actinoplanes > Actinoplanes sp. NPDC051411. Next base: position 9,763 of record NZ_JBFBAD010000005.1, read on the forward strand.
GCGCGAAGCCGATCTGCCGGTTGATCGCCAGCATGTGCTCGTTGGACAGCGCGTTGAACGTGTCGATGTAGCGCAGCGCGGGCCACCGGTCGCGGACCAACCTCAGGTTTTCCAGCTTGAGCACCATGCCCAGCCGGTGCCCGCGGTCCTCGGGCAGCACCAGGGTGATCTGCTGCCAGGCTCGCTGCGGCTCGGCGAGCAGGCCGGCGATCGCGGTCCAGCCGACCAGCCGGCCGTTGCGGCGTACGCCGGTGTTGATGGTCTCCCGGCCCCGGCTCACGTTGGACGCCTCGGCCCGCCGGATCTGATCGGCGTCCAGCCGCTCGGGTTCCAGCGGCAGGTCGCCGATCGGGGAGTCGACGTTGAGCCGGTTCGCGACCGTGGCCACGTCGTCGATGATCTCGTCGGGCGGCACGCCCACCCACTGCACCAGCTCGTAACCGGCGGCGTGCTTCCACGCCTCGGCGAGCAGGGCGTCGAGGCGGCCCTGGTCGGCGGCCTGCAGGTCGAGCCGGCAGCGGATCTGCTGCAACGCGACCCGGGCGCCGACCGCCTCGGCGAAGGCGGACCCGTCCGGCCGGCTCTGCACCGACATGCCGACCAGGTGACGCCGGCCGAGCGCCCGCGCCCGCTCCCGGGCCAGGTCGAGCAGGGCCTGGCCGGCCCCGCGCCGGCGCTCCCGGGGCAGCACCCGCAGCTCCACCTCGACCAGCGTGCGGTTGTCGTGCTGCGGGAGGCCGAGCACCAGATAGCCGACCGGGGTGTCGCCGGCCCGGGCGAGATATCGCTCGTAGGTCAGGCCCGGCCACGGGTTGTCGAGAGCGGCCAGAAACGCCTCGCGCGGCAGCGCGGGCAGATCCGGCTGATCGAACTCCTGACAGGAACAAACTATGTCGAAAGCGTCGTCGGGAGAATCCAGTGGCCCCGTGGAAATGCGCATGGCCGTCACCCTGCAACGGGCGACGGCCACAGACAATCAGAAAAACGACTTTGGTCGGCAGGGCGGACGCACGGCGCCTCCGGCACCGGGTCGTTGGACCCCTCGAGAGATTGTCACCAAGCTCGAGAAGTGAGGGGTCTCAGTACGGCGTCACGCCCTCCCGCGTAGAGCATCCTGCCCATCGGCCGATCGGTTCGCAAGTCCTCCCAGGATGGAATCTTGAACCGTTGGCAGACGATCAGTCACTCAGAGTCATCCGAGCAGGCCGGCCTCGCGGGCCCCGCGCAGCGACGGCTTGATGCGGTGGGTGGGCCCGACCAGCTCGGCGACCGCCTCCAGCGTCTTGAGCCCTTCGCCGGTGTTGAAGACGACGGTCTCCTTCGCCGGGTCGAGCTTTCCGCTCTCCACCAGCTTCTTCAGTACGGCCACCGTGGTGCCACCGGCCGTCTCGGCGAACACACCGGTCGTCTCGGCCAGGAGCCGGATGGCGGCCCGGATCTCGTCGTCGTCGGCGTAGTCCATCCAGCCGCCGGTCCGCCTGACCGCCTCGATCGCGTACGCCCCGGCGGCCGGGTCGCCGATGTTGAGCGACTTGGCGATGCCGGTCGGCTTGACCGGGACGATCTCGTCGGTGCCACCCTGCAGCGCCGTCGCGATCGGGTTGCAGCCGGCCGACTGGGCGCCGAACACGGTCCAGCCGTCGGCCGGCGCCTCGACCAGGCCGATCTCGACCAGCTCGGAGAACGCCTTGTCCACCTTGGTGAGCAGTTCGCCCGAGGCCATCGGGATGACGACCTGGGCCGGGATGCGCCAGCCGAGCTGCTCGGCGACCTCGTAGCCCAGGGTCTTGGAGCCCTCGGCGTAGAACGGGCGGACGTTCACGTTGACGAACGCGGTGTCCTCGAACTCGTCGGTCTCGATCAGCTCGCCGCAGAGCCGGTTGACGTCGTCGTACGACCCCTCGATCGCGACCAGCTCACCGCCGTAGACCGCGGTCGTGATGACCTTGCCCAGCTCCAGGTCGTACGGAATGAAGACGATGCTCGGAACGCCCGCCCGCGCCGCGTGCGCGGCCACCGAGTTGGCCAGGTTGCCGGTCGAGGCACACGCATAGCGGGTGAAGCCGAGGCCGCGGGCCGCGGTCAGCGCGACCGAGACGACCCGGTCCTTGAACGAGTGGGTCGGGTTGGCCGAGTCGTCCTTCACCCAGAGGGGGGCGGTGATGCCGAGCCGGGCGGCCAGGCCGGGCGCGCTGACCAACGGGGTCAGGCCGGGGTCGAGGGTGACCCGGGTCGCCGGGTCCTGGCCGGCCGGAAGGAGACCGGCGTACCGCCAGATGTTCTTGGGGCCCGCCTCGATCTGGGCCCGGGTCACCCGCGCGAGGGCCGCCGGGTCGTACGCGACCTCGAGCGGGCCGAAACACTCGTAACAGGCGTGCTGCGCGACCAGTGGATATTGGGCACCGCAGGCGCGACAGACGAGGCCCGTGGCCGGGGAGTCGGTGGTGGTGGAGGGTGCGCTGACCGTAGACGTCATCGAGACGTGTCCTCTCATCTTTCCCCGCGGCGACCTGCCGGGCGGGGACGGAATTAGCACCTGCCGCGCGTCAATGCGCGGTGGTTGCCGGGGCTTCGTCGGGCCGTATCCCTCTGCCCCTCTGGATGAGGTATTCAGTTGTTTCCCACACCTTACGCGGCGGTTCCGGCTCCGCCATGGGTTGATCCCGAGGTGTGAGCCACTCCCTTAATCCGCCAAGATCGTCACGCAGCCGATATTGGTCGTCAGCGCACGGTAACCAAGACGCTCGTTGACCGCCAGCATCGGCCGGTTGGCCTCGTCGTTGGCGGTGTACGCGACGGTCGCGCCGGCGCTGGCCGCCCGCTCCAGAGCGGTCCGTTTGATGAGACCCGCCAGTCCCATTCCGCGGAACTCGGGGACGGTCGCGGTCATGTCCGACCAGAGGCGGGTGCCGTCCCGCAGAAGCAGGGTGAAGGCGAGCACCCGGCCGTCACCGTCGACGGCTAGGGTGCTGGACCGGCGGTCGAGGTCGGCGTTGTCCCAGATCTCGTAGCGCCAGGTCTCGTACGGGGCCGGCGCGGAAGGCTGGTCGCCGGGCTCGTCGGTGGCCGCTTCGCCGTCGGCCCGATAGAGCGCCTGCTCATCGACCTCGGCCAGCGGAATCAGGCGCACGCCGGCCTGCTCGGCGCCGCTCGACCTCTCCGCGCTCGACCTCTCCGCGCTCGACCTCTCCGCGCTGAGGTCGAGCGCGGAGTAGCGGACCTCGCGGACCGGTTCGAAGCCGTGGCGGCGGGCGAACTCCAGCGAATCGGGCCGGCTGATCGTGCTGACCCGGCGCACGCCGACGGAGCGCAGGTGGCCGGTCGCCGCCTGGTAGAGGGCGGTCCCGATCCCCCGCCGCCGGTGGTCCGGGTGCACGTGGAGCAGGGAGATCGCGCCGGCGTCGGGGTTGGCCGCGCGCGGGTTACGGGACGCCGCGACCCAGCCGACTATCCGGTCGCGGTCCAGAGCTACGAAAGCGGCCCAATCCTCGCCGGGAGGTGGCGAGGCGATCGTGCGGTTGGTGGCGGTCACGCCGCGTACGAGATAGGGAAAGACCTTCTCCCGCAGGGTGACCACCGCGGCGGCGTCGGCCGGCACGGCCGGGCGGATTGTCGGCATCGGGCCATCGTGACGGCTGAGTCCGGAGTGGACAACGCAATTCGCCGCCGGTGGCGCGCGGCTGGGCCTGGTGCACCGAACAGGAGGCCGCCGACCGGCTCTCGGAGCTGCTGGCCCGGCGGGTCGCCGCGGCGGTCCGGGCCCGAGCCGAGGGCATCGTGGCCTACCTGGAGAACGGGTTCTTCGTCGCCTGACCGGCGACAGCAACAGGCTACGCAGCATGATGTGGCTGCACGCCCGGCGGGTCAGCGGCACCCCGGAGGGGCGAGCTCGGATTCCGGCCGCTGCTCGAGCACGTGTTGTACGAGGAGCCTGACCTCACCGACTGACGCCATCGAGGGCAGCGGCGACGTGCCGGGAAGGGGAACAGCAGTGATTCAGCCCGCGACTGCGACGAACCCGGGAAGAGTGTGGACGCGCGCATTCGCCACGTACTGGAGCGCGACGTCGGTATCGAACCTCGGCAGCGGTGTGAGCGTGGTCGCCCTGCCGACTTTGGCCGCCTTGCAGTTGCACGCCGGGGCGGCCGAGCTGGGTTACCTGCGCGCGTTGGAGGCCGCGCCGTACCTACTGTTCGCGCTCGTCGTCGGGCACCTGGCCGACCGGTGGCGGCCGCTGCACCTCATGATTGCCGCGGATGTGGTGCGGGCGCTGCTGCTGGGCGGCGTGGTGGCGCTCGCCACGACCGGGCGGCTGAATCTTGCGGTTCTGTATGCGAGCGCGTTCGCGCTCGGCGCGTTCACCGTCACGTACGACATCGCGCAGTTCACGGTCATGCCGTCACTCGTCGCGGAGCGGGCGATGGTGCCGGCCAACTCGGCGGTCGAGCTGGCCCGGGGCGCCGCGTTCACGTTCGGCCCCGGGCTGGGCGGCCTGCTCACCGCGCTGCTGCGGGCCGCGCCATCGCTGATCGCCGATGCCGGCAGCTACGTGTTCAGCGCGGTGGCTCTGTCCACGCTGCGCCGCCCGGTGGCCGTGCGACCTCGCGAGCAAGAGGCCGGGCGGCCCACCGACGGGCTGCGCTTCCTGGCGCGGCACGGCCAGCTGCGCGCGATGACTCAGTACCTGGGCGTCAACAACGTCTGCAACCAGGCGTTCCTCACCGGGCTCATCGCCTATCTGGAGGTGGCCGAGCACAGTTCGGCCATCTCGGTGGGGCTCGCGTTCGGCGCGTACGGCGCGGGATTTCTGGTAGCGGCGGCGCTGGCCACTCCGCTGCGCCAGTGGTGGGGCGCCGCGGTCAACGTGATCGGCTCCTCGCTGCTGTCGGGCGCGGGGATCGCGGTCCTGGCCGTCGGCGCCGCGCTGCGCCTGGGGCCCGTCGCGGTCATGGTCGGCGCGTTTCTGGTGGGTTTCGCCGCGCCGGCCTTCAACGTGCAGTCCGTGGCGCTGCGCCTGTCAGTTACCCCGCCCGAGTTGCTCGGGCGGGTCAACGCGGTAGTCAAGCTTGTGTCGCAGGGCAGCCTGCCGCTCGGCGCGCTCGCCGCGGGCGGCCTGTTCAGCGTGCTGTCGCCGGCCACGGCGTTCGCCGTCGTGGCCACGGCAAGCGTGCTCGCCACCGCCATCCTGATCCTGTCTCCCGTCCGCAGGTTGAGGTGACCGCGCGGCCCGCGGCAGGGTGATGCCGGGCCGCAATTCGCCGCCCGGGCCGGAGGACCGGGCGGCGAAGGCAAGGTCAGCGGGACGGGAGGCGGAGGAAGGCGGCTCGCGACCAGAGGATGCCGACCAGCGAGAGGCCGACCGACCAGGCGACCGCGGCGATCCAGGTGGTGCCGAGCGGGGTGCCGGTGAGCAGGGCCCGGAAGGTGTCGATGATCGGGGTGAAGGGCTGGTATTCGGCGAACCAGCGGATGCCCTTGGACATCGCGTCGGGGGAGACGAAGGCGCTGCTCACGAACGGGCCGAACTGGAAGAGCAGGGAGGCCGAGTTGGCGCCGGCGACGGTCTTGGCGACCAGGCCGAAGGCGGCGCACATCCAGCTCACCGCGAAGATGACCAGCAGGGCGAGGCCGCTGAAGGCCAGCCAGTCGAGGAACGACGCCGACGGGCGGAAGCCGACCAGCAGCGCGACGCCGACGACCAGGACGAGGCTCGCCGCGGTGCGGATCAGGCTGCCCGCGACCTGGCCGGCCAGCACCGCGATGCGCGGGATCGCCATCGTGCGCAGGCGGGCGATCACGCCCTCGCTCATGTCCTCGTTGATGTTGATCGCGGTGGCCGCTCCCCCGCCGCCGATCGCCATCATCAGGATGCCGGGGACGATGTAGTTGACGTAGCCGCCCAGGCCACCGCCGCCTATCGCGGCCCCGAACACGTACGTGAAGAGCAGCAGCATCAGGCACGGGAACGCGATGCCGCTGACCGTCATGAGCGGGAAGCGGAGCATGTGCCGCATGTCGCGGCGGAGCATGGTGGCGGAGTCGAGCACCGCTCTGCGGGCCATAGACACTGCGTAGGTCATCGGATGCCCCCGGTGAGTGCGAAGAAGACGTCGTCGAGGGTCGACGCGGCGCCGACCGAGTTCTTGAGTTCGGTCGCGGTGCCGGTGGCGACCAGCGTGCCGTGGTCGAGCAGTGCGATCTTGTCGGCCAGCTGGTCGGCCTCGTCGAGGTACTGCGTGGTGAGGAAGATCGTCACGCCGTCGACCGCGACCAGCTCGCGGATGATCTCCCACATGGTGCGGCGGCTGCGCGGGTCGAGGCCGGTGGTCGGCTCGTCGAGGAGGATCAGCTTGGGGTCACCGATCAGGGTCATGGCCAGGTCGAGGCGGCGCTTCATGCCGCCGGAGTAGGTGTGTGCCGGTTTGTCGGCCGCATCGATCAGGTCGAACCGCTGCAGGAGCGAGTCGACCCGCTCCGCACCGGCATGTCGGCCGAGGTGCCGCAGGTCGGCGATGAGCCGCAGGTTCTCCCGGCCGGTCAGCAGCTTGTCGACGGCCGAGAACTGGCCGGTCACGCCGATCACGCGGCGGATCGCGGCCGGGGACGAACGCAGATCATGGCCGTCGATCACCACCTGGCCGTCGTCGAAGCCGACGAGGGTCGTGAGGATCTCGACCATGGTGGTCTTGCCGGCGCCGTTGGGGCCGAGCAGCGCGAACACGCTGGCCGCCGGCACGTCGAGGTCGATGCCGTCGAGGACGGTCTGCTTGCCGAAGGATTTGTGGAGCCTGCTCACCGAAATCATACGCATACTCTACATACAAGTATGCGTATGCGCTACGTATAAGTCTACGAGGTCACGTCTTTGCGCGTGAACCGCCAAAACGCTGCAGACCAGAACACGGTGGCGTAAACGACCGCGGTGATCGCGCCTTTGACCAGGTCATCGACCTGCGCCGGGGTGGACAGCAGGCCCAGCCAGGCCTCGCTGTAGTGGGTCGGAAGCACGTCGCGGATGCTGCCGAGCGCCGAGATCTGATCGAGGATCCCGGAGAGAATCCAGAGCAGCACCGCACCCCCGACCGCGCCGAGCGCCGCATCGGTCGATACCGACAGCAGGAAGGCCAGGCCGGCCACGATCAGCATGGTGATCGCGAGATAGGCCATGATCCCGAGCAACCGCACGACACCCTGACCAGGGGGAATCGAAGCCGCCACGGTGCTGCCGAGCGGGTGCCAGCCATACCGCAGCGTGCCCGCCAGCAGCGCGGTCCCGCCCAGGATCAGCAGTGCGACCAGCGAATAGAGCAGCGACACGATCAGCTTGACCCCGAGCAGCCGGGCCCGCGGCACCGGAACCGCCAGCAGATAGCGCAGGCTTCCCCAGCTGGCCTCGCTGGCCACGGTGTCGCCGCTGAACAGCGCCACCACCACGACCAGCAGGAAGCCCGACGAGACGCCCAGGCAGCAGAGCGCGAAGTTGAGCCCGCCCGAGGTGGCCAGGTCGACCAGGCTGCCGAACGCCCCGCCGCCGTTGCTGTCGTCCGAGTTGCCGTTCCCGCCGAACTCGAACGCGGCCAGGATGATCAGCGGAAGTACGAACATGAAGCCCAGCGCGAGTTGCGTACGCCGCCGCGTCGCCTGCCGCCGCGCCTCGGCCAGGATGGACAGTGTCCGGCTCGGCCGGTAACCCACAGCGCCTGTCTCAGCGAGCTCAGTGGTCATCGGTCTCCGCTCCCCTTCGAGTTGTCCCCGACCAGGGCCAGGAAGGCGTCTTCGAGCCGCCGCCGGGGCACCACCCGGTCGACGTCCACCCCGGCCCGCACCAGCGAGGCGACCACCTCGGCGCGCGGGGTGCCGTTCATGTCGACGATCAGGCCGGACGGCCCGTCCGGGCTCACCGAGCGGACCCCGAGACTCGTCAGCACCCGCTCGGCGGCCGGCACGTCGGAGACCTCGATCTGCACCGACGGCGACTCGCCGACGATGTCCTCGACCGGGCCGGACGCGACGATCCGGCCCTTGTGCACCACCACCGCGTGGGTGCAGGTCTGCTCCACCTCGGCCAGCAGGTGACTGGAGACCAGCACCGCCCGGCCGTCGGTGGCATACCGCCGGAGGACGCGGCGCATCTCGGCGATCTGCGGCGGGTCGAGCCCGTCCGTCGGCTCGTCGAGCACCAGCAGATCGGGCAGGCCGAGCATGGCCTGGGCGATCGCCAGCCGCTGGCGCATGCCGTGGCTGTATTTGCGGGTCTTGCGGTGCACCGAGTCACCCAGGCCGGCGATCTCGAGCGCCTCCTCGAAGTGCGCGTCGGCCTCCGGGCGCCCGGTCGCCGTCCAGAACGCCCGCAGGTTCTCATAGCCGCTCAGGTGGGGCAGGAAGCCCGGCCCCTCGACGAGCGCGCCGACCCTCGACAGCACCGGCGAGCCCGGGGCCAGCCGGTGGCCGAAGACCAGCGCGTCGCCGGCGGTCGGCATGGTCAGGCCCATCAGCACCCGCAGCGTGGTCGTCTTGCCGGCGCCGTTCGGGCCGAGCAGGCCGACGACCTGGCCCCGCTCGACGGTGAAGCTGACCTCCTCGACCGCGACGAAGCCGTCCGCGTAGGCCTTGCGCAGGTTGCGGACGACCAGCGGGGTGTCGGCGAACTCGGCCATGGTCGGGTCGTGCCGCCGGCGCAGCCGCTGCCGGCGGATCAACAGCACGACCGCCAGGCCGAGCGCGATCGCGACCAGCAGGCCGGCCAGCACCCAGCGCCAGATGGTCTGCGGATCGGCGATCGGCGTGCCGACGACCGTGGGCAGGGCAATCTCGCTGCCGACCTGGACGGTGTAGGTCGCCGGGGCGGGCGGGGACAGGAACGCTTGATCGCTGGTGGCGACCACCACGCGTACGGTATGTCCGGGATCGATCTGCCGGACGATCGCCGGAAGGGTAACCGTCACCGGGGTCGCGGCGGCGATGTCGGCCGGCAGGCCGACGAGCCGGACCGGCGCCACCAGACCCGCGCTCAGCGTCTCGGCGCCCGACTCGTCGACGTCGTAGAGCTTGACGAAGAGCGTCGCCTCCCCGGTCGGCGAGGCGGCTTTCAGCTGCACAGTGGGCGCACCGACGACGTTGACCGTGCTCGCCAGCGGCGTCGACTCGAAGGTCGCGAACTGGCCGGGAATGTCCGACGCGACGCCGCCGAGAAGGGCGCTCAGACGTCCACCGGTGCCGGGCAGAGAGCTCAGGGCGCCCGGATTGCCGTTCGGCGGGTTGGCGACCGGCTGCGCCGGCCCGGTGAGGGAGACCTGGGTGCGACCGGTTCCGGTCACTCCCGGGTACGCGTGGGCCTCGTAACCGGTCGTGACCAGGCCCCGGTCGACCGCGCTGAACCCGGCCACACGCGAGTAGGTGAAGCTCGTGCCGGGCGTCTTGCCGGAGCCCTTCACGTAGTGGTCGAGCCACTGCAGGGTCAGGAAGCGGGTGCGGTCCTGGTCGTTCTGCGGGCCGAGGCCGCCGTCGTGGCCGCCGGTGAACCAGGCGACCCGCACCGGGGTGCCGGCGGCGGCGATGCCCTTGGCGTTCGCGTCGGCTTCGGAGAGCGGGAAGAGCGTGTCGACCGCGCCCTGAATGAGCAGCGTCGGGGCCTTGATCTGGCCGAGGACGGTGTCCGGGCTCGACTTGTGGAGCAGGTCGAGGGTGGCCTGATCGGGGACGCCGCTGGTGGCGAGTTTGAGGTAGGCCGCGCAGACGTCGGCCGCGAAGCGCCCGCAGGCCGGGGTGCCCTGCTGGGCGGTGCCCGGCTGTCCGGCCGCCGCCCCGTTGCCGAAGAAGAGCCCCGCCCAGCCCTTCTTGAAGACGCCGGTCGCGCTGGTGCCGGCCGACTGGGGCAGGAAGGAGCGGCCGAGGTCGTTCCAGGTGATCTGCGGGACGATCGCGTCGACCCGCTGGTCCTTGCCGGCCAGGAGCAGCGACAACGCGCCGCCGTAGGAGCCGCCGACCGCCGCCACCCGGGGATCGCCGGGGCCGTCCAGCTTGATCTCGGGGCGGGTGGCCAGCCAGTCGACGAGCCGGGAAGCGTCGGTCACCTCGTAGTCGGGGCTGTCGAGGTGGATCTGACCGCCGCTGCGGCCGAAGCCCTCGGCGGTCCAGGTCAAGACCGCGTAGCCGTGGTCGGCGAGGGACTCGGCGTCGCTGCTCACCGAGTCCTTGGTGCCGCCGAAGCCGTGCGCGAGCAGCACCGCCGGCACCCGCCCGCCGTGGTCGCGGGGCAGGTAGTAGCGGGCGTCGAGCGCCACCGGCTGGTTGCCGGCCGGGCCGGTCATGACGTTGATCATCAGATTGCGGGCGGTCCAGCCCGGGCGGTCGGGCCAGGCCGCCCAACCGACCAGGGCGGCGACGAGCACCAGCGTTATCGAACCGGCGATGACGCGTCTCTTCGTCACCCGTGGGCGTTTGACCATGCCGCCAAAGCTAATCGGCGCCTTCTGAGCTTCACCTGTGAAGCCTCTCAGCAGCCCGGCGCGCCGGTCTCCAAGATTGAGGCAGGCCCGGCCTCGACCGCCGTCACCTTGCCTCCGGCCAGGCGAAAGAGGAGGGCGAAAGCACCGGTCGGGACATACCAGGCGCGACCGGCGGTCACGCTTCCCTGGGGGTACGCGGTCTTCACGCTCGCCTCGCTCGAACCGACCTTGATCCCGGCGGTCGTCCGCACGGCCGCGGTCGTGATCTTGACGTGCTGGAGCTTGCCCTTCGTCAGGAACAGCGTCGGGCTGCCCCACTTGGCGACGCCGGTGCCCGAATCGCACCCGGTCGCGCCGGCCTTGACCGCTCCGATGAGCTTCGCCGTGGTGAGCGCCGACTCCTCCTGGCCGATCGTGTAGGGCCCGATGCCGACCGCGTTGATGTCGGTGCCGGTGGGAAGCGTCTGGGGATGGCCCTTGACCGCGCCCGCCGGATCGGTCGGGCTCGTCGAGCCGGTCTTCGTCGTCGCGCCCGTCTGGTCCTGTGTCGCCGGCGGGCCCGGTGTGGTCGTGCTCTCGGCCGGTGCGCTCGCGCTCGACACCGGGGCCTGCGCTTGCGGGGCTGGGCGATCATGCTTGTCGCGGCTGCATCCGGCCGCGACGGCGACCGCGAGCACAGTGGTTATGACAACGACACGGTGCCTCATGCTGCTCCCTCATCGGCGATACCGTGTGACCCTAGGACAAACGTGCATACGGAGGCACCTCGGTGGCTGACGAACTGACGCTGACCGTGACATTGCGGCCGGCCGCCCTCGACGCCCGCCGCGGCATCGTGCGACTGCACCCCGAGGTGATGGCCGCCCTGGCCATCAACCCGGGCGACGCCGTACGCCTCAGCGGCCCGCGCACCACCGCCGGACTCGCCGCCCGCGCCGAGGCCGGCGCCAGTCGTGCCCTTCTGTACGCCGACGACCTCACCCTGGGGAACCTCGGCATGCGCGACGGCGGCCAGGTCACGGTCACGCCGCTCGAGGTGGTCGCGGCCCGCCGGGTCACCCTCACCGGGCCGGCCGAGATCGTCGCCGTGGTGTCGCCCGAGATGCTGCGGCTCGCGCTGCTCGGCAAGGTCGTCAGCACCGGCGACGACGTCTCGCTGATCCCGCAGGACGTGGTGCCCGAGGCGGCCAACCGGTCGCTGGTCGAGGCCGCCCGGCGCTCGCTGGCCAACCGGGTCGGCTACGGCTGGACGAGCGCCCTGCTCTCCGTGCTCTCGATCGAGGACGCCGACGCCGCCCTGGTCACGATGGACACCGTGGTCGGCTGGGAGTCGTCCTACTCGACCACCTCCAGCGCCTCGGTCGCCCCGGTCCGGCCGACCGCGCCCGCCTCGACCGACCCCGACGTGCCGCCGCCCAGCCTCGACGACCTGCCCGGCCTGCGGACCCAGGCCAAGGAGCTGGAGGAACTGCTCGACCTCGGCTTCCACCACGGCGAGGTGCTGGCCCGCATCGGCACCAAGGTCTCCCTCGGCGTGCTGATCTCGGGGCCGTCCGGCTCCGGCAAGTCGGCCCTCGTCCGCGCGGTCGCGGCCCAGGTCGGCGCCCGCGTGTTCCCGGTGTGGTCGCCCGAGCTGGCCGCCCTCACCAACGACTCCGCCGCCACCCGTCTGCGCGGCCTGGCCCGCGACGCCCGCGCCGCCGGCCCCGCGGTCCTGCTCTTCTCCGACGTCGAGGCGCTCGCCCCGCGCGACGAACCGGGCCCGCTGGCCACGGTCTTCCACCAGCTGATCGCGGAGACCGTGCGGGCCGGGGTGGCCGTGGTGTGCACGACCAGCCGCCCCGAGTTGGTGGACCGTTCGCTGCGCTCGCCCGACCTGCTCGCGGTCCAGCTGGCCGTGCCCCTGCCCGACGCGGCCATGCGCCGCGAACAGCTGGTGGTACTCACCCGGGGCATGCCGCTGGCCGAGGACGTACGCCTCGACGACGTCGCCGGGCGTACCCCCGGTTTTGTCGCCGCCGACCTCGGCGCACTGGCCCGGGAAGCCGGCGTCCGCGCCGCCCTGCGGCAGAAGGAATCCGAATCGCCGACCGTGACCATGGCCGATTTCGAGGCCGCGCTCGACGTTGTGCGGCCCACCTCGATGGCCGAGTCCACGCTGGAGGTCGCCGCGGTCACCCTCGACGACGTCGGCGACATGGTCGAGGTCAAACAGGTGCTGACCGAGTCGGTGCTCTGGCCCCTGACCTACCCCGACACGTTCGCCCGGCTCGGTGTCTCCCCGCCCCGCGGCGTGCTGCTCTACGGCCCGCCCGGCTGCGGCAAGACCTACCTGGTCAAGGCCATCGCCGGCACCGGCAAGGCCAACGTGCTGTCGGTCAAGGGCGCCGAGCTGCTGAGCAAGTGGGTCGGCGACAGCGAACGGGCCGTACGCGAACTGTTCCGCCGCGCCCGCGAGGCCGCACCCACCCTGGTCTTCCTCGACGAGGTCGACGCCCTCGCCCCGCCCCGCGGCCAGGGCAACGACGGCGGCACCGCCGACCGCGTCGTGGCCGCCCTCCTGACCGAACTGGACGGCGTCGAAGACCTCCGCAACGTCGTGGTGATCGGCGCCACCAACCGCCCCGACCTGATCGACCCGGCCCTGCTCCGCCCGGGCCGCTTGGAGCGCCTGGTCTACGTCCCGCCGCCGGACGGCGACGCCCGCACGGCGATCCTCCGCGCCGCGGCCAAAGCGGTCCCGCTCGACCCGAAGGTCGACCTGGCCGAGCTGGGGGCGTCGCTGGACGGCTTCTCGGCCGCCGACTGCGCCGCCCTGATCCGCGAGTCGGCCCTGGCCGCGATGCGCGACTCCCTGGAGGCCACCACGGTCACGGCCGACAATGTGGCGTCCGCCCGCGCGCGCATCCGGCCGTCCCTCGAGCCGAGTCAGGTCGCCTGGCTGGCGGCGTACGCCTCCACCCACCAGCCCGGCTGACCTACTGGTCGACGGTGAAGATGACCGAGCGCCCGCCGTCGGCCGCGCGCCGATAGAAGCTCCGCACGTCCTGCAGGTAGGTCCAGGTGTATTCGAAGTCCCCGTCGTCCAGCACCCCGTCGTAGTCGTCGGGGTCGATGGCGTCATAGCGCTCCCGCAGCCACGCCTGGTCAAGGCCGTCCAGCGCCGCGGCCACGGCGGTCACCTGCTTGGCTCGGACGTGGGCGACGACGTATTCCTCGCCCTCGTAGTGGTGGGCACCGCCGAGCAGGGCCCGGGCCAGCGGGTCGCCGCCGGACCGGCCGAGCTCCAGGGTGCCGTCACCGAGGCAGCGGTGCAGGGCATCCCAGGCCTTGTCCACCTCGCACAGCCAGTCCCAGTCCCACGCGGCCTCGAGCGCGTCCACGAACTCGAGAACCTCATCGTCGTCCCGGGTGGCGACCAGCGCCGCATCCTGTGACGAGTCCAGCGCGAACAACACCCCACGGCAACCCACGGCCGAATCATAGAGACGGGCTTGACTGGAGTCGCCCCCGACCGGGCGTTGATCAGCGGCGGCGGGTGCGGGCCCTCGTGGAGCGCAGGCGGCGGAGGCGGCCGACCAGCACCGGGTCGTGTTCCAGTGCGGCCGGGTTGTCGAGAACCCCGTTGAGCAGTTGGTAGTAGCGCGTCGACGAGAGCGCGAACGTGTCGCGGATCGCCTGCTCCTTGGCGCCGGCGTGTTTCCACCAGCGGGCCTCGAACGCGAGGATCTGCTGCTCGCGATCGGACAGCGCCGGACTCTTCACCGGCTCGGCCGGCGCCTCGGCGTCCGGTTCGGCGGCTTTGTCGGGCGGGCGGGGAGTCGGGATGTGCTGCTGGTCCTCGGCGGGTTGCATGGCACTCCCAGGAAGCACAGATGTACGAGCGGACGCCAGCATAATCGCCGCCGTCCGCCCCTCGCAGTCCCGGCCGACGTTACATCACGTTATGTCCCGCCTACGGATAGTCCACAAAGCAGCCCCCACAATGACGACAAAAGCCGCTAGCAGCGCGGAGCCCGCCATATGCCATGTGATCGTGAACGTGTCGGGCTGGCAGCCGTTGGTGCCCGAGAAGTTGCAGGCGTCGTAGTCCTCGACGACGAACTTCTGTTTCATCCAGGCCTCGATCCACAACGGCGCGAGATAGGCCTCCGCGAACTTGACCTTCGCGAGTGCCAGCGCCGTGCCGAGGCCGAACTGGAAGACGATGGCCACGCCGATCGCGACACCGAGGGCCATCGCGGTGTGCCGGCCCAGCGAGGCCAGGCCGAAGCCGACCGCGCCCGCGACCACGACCAGGGCCAGGCCGCGGGCCTCCATGATGGCGAGAGACTTCCAGGCACCGGTCGTCATGCTCGCGCTGGTGCCGCGATATCTGGCCACGAGCGCGAAGATGCCCGTCCAGGCGGCCGACAGCAGCACGGTCAGCCCGGTCAGCCCGACCAGGAAGGCGAGCAGCTTGGTGCCGAGCACGCGCAGCCGCTGCGGACGCCACAGCAGCAGATTGGCCATGCCACCGCTGCTCCACTCGGCGCCCACGAACGACGCCCCGATCACGAAACCGACCACCGACAGCAGGGCGGCGAGGGTCGTGACCAGGTCGGGAAACTTCTTCTTGAAGTCGAACGTGGCCGGCAGGTACCACTGCGGGTCGAAGTTGTCCTCGGTCGGCGCGCCGAGGTCGTCGCAGCTGGGCGGGAACTGCGAGGCGTCGGGCGTGCCCTTGGCCGCCTCGCACCTCTTCTTGAAGTCGGCCGCCTCGCCGACGCTGCGCTGATAGTCGGCGTGTGCATGCGCCTTCGCGTCGGCGACCTGAGCCGGCCCGATCTGCTGATTGGTGACGAACATGGCGACCGCGATCGCGGCCAGCACCACCACCGCGCCGAGCGTGAAATAGCGGGTGAAGCGGCGCTTGACCAGGCGGCGGGTCTCCGCGGAATAGAGGCTCATTCGCCCCACCCGCCCCCGGCCGGAGCCATCGCGGTCTGGTCGACTTGACGGTTGCGGCCCTCGACCGGCGCGGTGCCGGTCAACTCCAGAAAGACACTTTCCAGATCGGCGGCGAGCGGCGTCAACTCGTACACAAAGATCTGTTGCTCGGAGAGCAAGCGGGTGATCTGAGCCGGATTACCGGCGTTCCCGACCACGAAGTGGTCTGTCTCGACCGTGATCTGAGCGCCGTTGGCGCGCAGCAGGCCGACCGCCGGGCGCATGTCGACGCCGGGCTCCAGGCGCACCTTGACCGAGGACGACTCGTGCGTGGCGAGCACGTCGCTGACCGACCCGTGAGCGACCCGCCTCCCCGCCGAGATGATCGTGACCGAGTCACAGATCAGCTGGATCTCGCCGAGGATGTGGCTGGACAGCAGCACGGTCATCCCCGACTCGGAGAGCGTGCGCATCAGCGTCCGCATCTCGCGGATGCCGCCCGGGTCGAGACCGTTCGCCGGCTCGTCCAGAATCAGCAGCGCCGGCTCCTTGAGCAGCGCCGACGCCACCGCGAGCCGCTGCTTCATGCCCAGCGAATAGGTCTTGACCCGATCCTTGGCCCGCTCCCGCAACCCGACCAGCTCGAGCACCTGGAAGACCCGGTTGTGGTCGATCCCGCCGGCGTCGGCGAGCAGCGTCAGCGTGTCCTTGGCGGTGAAGTTGCCGAAGAACTGCGGGCTCTCCACAATCGCGCCGACCCGGCCCGCCACCTCGGGCAACTGCCGGGGCACGTCACGGCCGAGGATGGCCATCCGGCCATCGTTGGGGCTGATCAGCCCGAGGAGCGTACGCAACGTGGTCGTCTTGCCGGACCCGTTGGGCCCGAGAAACCCGTGCACCTGCCCCGCCTCGACGACCATGTCGAACCCGTCGAGGGCCTGCCGCACCCCTTTACGGCCGCGATAGGTCTTCCGCAGTCCAGAAATCTCCAGTACCGCTGTCATTCGCGAGACTATAGATAACTCCGTCAATATCTAAAGCAGGATGGACGCAGCGGAACCAACGCTTTACTCATCGTCGATATAGCCATTATGGACGGTGTGGTAAATGGGCTGACCGGTAGGCGCTGGCTTCCAGGCCAGGAAGAGGTCACGAAGGTCAGCACGGTGACACTGAAGCGCGCCGAACGCCCCGTCCCCCACGCGACGACGTCCGAGATGTCGAGGTGGTCGTCGCCGATCTGCACGCCGATGTCGGCGTCGGCCGGCAGCGCTAGGATCCGCCGGAGCAGTTCACTTCGCTTCATCGCGAGACCTCCCTTCATCCATCCGACGCAGACCGTCGACGATCCTGCTCAGGAGCTCCAAATTCGGGCGGTCGGCAAAGCTCGCGCCCGCCGGATAGACGACTCGCGCAACGCCGACCGCCGCGCCGCGCAACATCGGATGCAGCGAGGCACCGGGCGTCCGCCGGCCGAGCGCTTGGCGCGTCATGACTGCCGGGCCGAATCGAGGCATCGGCCCGGGCAGGTCAGCGTGAGGCCGCATCCGGGACACCACCTCCGTTTGGCCTTGAAAGTGAGCAGGGAGGACCTCGATGACGAACCCGACGATCCAGCGGCGACGGCTCGGCATCGCGCTCAAGCGGGCGCGCGAGGCGGCCAAGATGACTCAGGACGAGGCCGCGCTGGTCATCGACGCCGCAGCCTCAAAGATCAGCCGTCTTGAGCTGGGCCAGTCGGGCGTGCGGTCGATGGATCTGAATGCGCTACTCGCGCGCCCGAGATGACTTTCGTGCTGAGCGAGTCCGCGATCCGGCGCACGGTCGAGGGGCCGATGACCATGCGGGACCAGATGCGGCATCTCGTTGAGCTCGGCCGCTCGCTGCCGCATGTCTCGATCCAGGTCCTGCCGTTTACCGCCCGCAGTTATGTCGCGGCGTCGTTCGGCTTCACGATCTTGCGCTTCGGCGGCGACGCATCGTCGGACGTTGTCTATACGGAAAACTTCACGACCGGCGACTATCTCGACCGGCCCGAAACGGTCAAGGCATACTCTCGGCTGTGGGACGACTTGCGAGCCGCGGCGCTTGGGCCCGCAGAATCCAGCCTCCTGATCTCACAGGCAGCTGACGAGTTCGAGAAGAGTGAGCCATGAACACCCCAGACCTGACTCACGCGGTATGGCGTAAGAGCACGCGCAGTGACGCGAACGGCGGCCAGTGCGTCGAAGTCGCCGACTTGCCGGGCGGCGGTGCCGCCGTCCGGGACTCCAAGGACCGCGACGGCGCGGTCCTGCTGTTCACCACGGGCGAGTGGGCGGCCTTCGTCGGCGGCGTCAAGGACGGCGAGTTCGACCCCGCCTGACGCGATCCCAAGCCAGGATGCCGGCGTTCTTCAGCGCGGCCGTCAGTTGGTCGGCCTCGAACATCTGGCGGATGGCCAGGACAACCGTGCCGTCCGGGCAGTCGTCCCGGGCGCTCTCGTAGGACGCGGCGAAGTCCATGCCGGTACTACGCCGGGAAGGCCGCGCCCGCTCACCGTTACGCGGAAATGACCTGGACTCCGGCCTCGCGGAAGGCGGCGATCGTCGCCGGTGAGGCACCCGAGTCGGTGACCAGGGTTTCGATGCGGCTGATCGGGCAGATGCGGGCGAACGCGTGCCCGCCCAGCTTGGACGAGTCGGCGATGACCACGACGCGTTTGGCCCGGGCGACCATCAGGCTGTTCATCGCCGCTTCGCCTTCGTGGTGGGCGGCGGCGCCGAGTTCGACGTCGAGCGCGTCGACGCCGAGCAGGACGATGTCGAGCGTGACCTCTTTGAGCAGCGCGCCCCCGAGCGGTCCGACCAGCTCGTAGGACTGGGGGCGGACCACGCCGCCGGCCACCACGATCTTCATGCGGGAGCGGACCAGCAGTTCGTTGGCGATGTTCAGCGCGTTGGTGACGACCGTGAGCTGGGAGCCTTCGCCGCCCGCGTTCAGGTCGGCGCGTACGGCCAGGGCCCGCGCGACCTCGGTCATCGTGGTGCCGCCGTTGAGGCCGACGACCGTGCCCGGTTCGACGAGGCGGGCCGCCGCCTCGCCGATGCGCTGCTTCTCGGCCGAGTGTTTGGCGCTTTTGTAGCGCAGCGGCAGGTCGTAGGAGACGCCGTTGGCGACCGCGCCGCCGCGCGTCCGGGTGATCATCTGCTGCTGGGCGAGCTGGTCGAAGTCGCGGCGGATGGTGGCCTGGGAGACGTGCAGGCGGTCGGCCGCGTCCTCGACGCTGACCCGGCCGGTCTCGGCCAGTAGCTCGAGCAGGGCATTCCACCGCGCGTACCGGTCCACCGTCACCCCCTGCTGCTCGCTCCGTGATAAGTGTGTGCACATTAGTGCGCGAAAGCCCCCCAAAGCAAAGGCCGGGGCTGCGCACAAGAAAAATCAGGCTGTTGCATCGACGCCGAGCCTCCACGCAGAATGACGCTCGAAAGTAGTGAGAACCGAGCGCTTATGCGCACGGAGCGAGGAAATCGCCGGAAGGGTGGCCCATGACGTTCGTCAAGGAGGAGATCGCCAGCCAGCCCGACTGCTGGCGCCTGGCCGCCAAGGCCGCCGACGCGCCGGGCCTGCCCGGCGCGGGCGAGCGGGTCGCGGTGGTCGGCTGCGGCACGTCGTGGTTCATGGCCAAGGCGTACGCGGCCCGCCGCGAGAGTTTCGGCCAGGGCGAGACCGACGCCTTCCAGCCTTCCGAATTTCCTCGCCGGCGGCGGTACGACCGGGTCGTCGCGATCACCCGCTCCGGCACCACGACCGAGATCGTCGACCTGCTGCGCGAGCTGGACGACCGGACGCCGACCACCGTGCTGACCGCCGACCCCGCGCAGCCGGCCGCGGCCCTGGCGACCGACGCGATCGTGCTCGACTTCGCCGACGAGCGGTCGGTCGTGCAGACCCGGTTCGCCACCAGCGCGCTTGCCCTGCTCCGGGCCCACCTGGGGGAGGACATCGACCCGATCGCGTCCGACGCCGAGGTCGCGGTGCGGGTGCCGCTGCCGGTGCACCCGGCGCTGGCCGAGCAGATCACTTTTCTCGGCCGCGGCTGGACGGTCGGACTGGCCGAGGAGGCCGCGCTGAAGTGTCGCGAGGCCGCGGCGTACTGGACCGAGGCCTATCCGGCGATGGACTACCGGCACGGCCCGATCGCGATCGCCGGGCCGCGCCGGGTGGTGTGGGCGTTCGGTGACATCCCGGCCGGGCTGGCCGACGACGTCGAGGCGACCGGGGCGCTGTTCGTGCACAGCCGGCATCACGGCGGCTACGGCTCGCTCGGCAAGTGGTGCGGTGGCCGCGCCCCGATCGACCCGATGGCCGACCTCGTGCTGGCTCAGCGGGTCGCGGTGCTGCTCGCCACCAGCCAGGGCCTCGACCCGGACCATCCCCGCCACCTGACCCGTTCGGTCGTCCTGACGTGAGCGAGCCGGTCGTCGTCGCCCTGGACGTCGGCGGAACCGGCATGAAATGCGCCCTGGTCCGCCCGGACGGCACGGTCTATCACTCCGAGCGTCATCCCACCCTGGCCGAGCGCGGTCCCGAGGCGGTGACCGCCAACATCATCGACGTCGCGGCCGGCCTGGCCGACCGGGCGAGAGCCGACGGTCTCGAGCCGGTCGCGGTCGGTGTCGCGGTTCCGGGCGTGGTCGACGAGGAGAACGGCGTGGCGGTCTGGTCGTCGAACGTCGGCTTCCGCGACGTACCCCTGAGAGCCCTTTTGTCGGAGAAGCTGGGCCTGCCCGCCGCGCTCGGCCACGACGTGCGGGTCGGCGGGATCGCCGAGGCCCGCCTCGGCGCCGGGCGGGGGCAGCGACATGTCCTGTTCGTCGCGATCGGCACCGGCATCGCGGCGGCGTTCGTGCTCGACGGCGCCGGATATGCCGGAGCGCACGGGGCGGCGGGCGAGGTCGGACACATCATCGTGCGACCGGGTGGCACGCCCTGCGCGTGTGGCGGCAAAGGCTGCCTGGAGGCCATCGCATCGGCCCGGGCGATCGGCCGCCGCTATGCCGAATTATCGGGGATTTCGGGCGCGACGGCCCTTGATGTGGTCACCCGGGCCGGCGAGGGCGAGCCGTTGGCCGAGACGGTCTGGAACGAGGCGGTGGACGCGCTCGCCGACGGCCTCGTCACCTGTCAGGGCCTCTATGACGTCAGCGTGCTGGTGCTGGGCGGCGGGCTCGCCGAAGCCGGTGACGCGCTGCTCACACCGGTCAAGACGGCCTTCGAGCAGAAGATCACGTTCCATCGGCGGCCCGAGATCGTCCGCGCCGAGCTCGGCGACACCGCCGGGTGCCGGGGCGCGGCCCTGCTGGCACTCGACCATCTGAAGGAGACGCAGGCATGACACGGATCAGCGGCCGGATCGTCCGACCCGGAGCCGTCGTGCCCGGACACGTCGAGGTCGACGGCCCGGCGATCCTGGCGGTGACCGAGGACGCCCGGCACGCCGGCGACGACGTGATCGTGCCCGGCTTCGTCGACCTGCACTGCCACGGCGGCGGCGGCCACTCCTTCACCACCGGCGACGCCGCGGCGGCCCGGGGCGCGGCCGCCTTCCACCTCGGCCACGGCACCACGACCATGCTGGCCAGCCTGGTGAGCTCCCCGTTCGAGCTGATGCGCGACGCGGTGGCCGCGTTCCGCCCGCTCGTCGCGGCGGGCGTGCTCGCGGGTGTGCACTTCGAGGGGCCGTACCTCTCGGGAGCGCGCTGCGGCGCGCAGAATCCGGAGTTCCTCCGGGACCCCTCGGTGGACGAGCTGGGCGCTTTGATCAAGCTGGCCGAGGGCACCGTACGCCTGGTGACGATCGCCCCCGAGCTGCCCGGAGCCCTGGACGCGATCTCGTTCCTGCGCGACCACGGGGTGCTCGCCGCGGTCGGCCACACCGACGCCTCGTACGAGCAGGCGCGCGCCGGCGTCGAAGCCGGCGCGACCGTCGGCACCCACCTGTTCAACGGCATGCGGCCGATCCACCACCGCGAGCCCGGTCCGGTGATCGCCCTGCTCGACACCCCGCCGGCGGTCTGCGAGCTGATCGCCGACAACATCCACCTGCACCCGGGCGCGCTGGCGTTCGCCGCCCGGGCGGCCGGCCCGGACCGCACGATGCTGGTGACCGACGCGATGGACGCGGCCGGCATGGCCGACGGCGAGTACGACCTGGGTGGTCAGGCGGTCGTGGTGGCCGACCGGGTGGCGCGGCTGGCCCGCAACGGCTCGATCGCCGGCAGCACCCTGACCATGGACGCGGCCCTGCGCAACACCGTGGCCGCCGGCATCCCCCTGCCCGACGCGGTGGCGATGGCCTCGACCACCCCGGCCCGCCTGCTCGGCCGCGGCGACGAGATCGGCGCGCTCGAGGCCGGCCTGCGGGCAGACCTCGTGGTGCTGTCGAAGGATCTCGAGGTCAAACGCGTGATGAGGGCGGGAGCGTGGCAGTGACCAGGTCGTCGATGAACTGGTCGGTGATCTCCTCGCCGGTGACCAGCGCCCGGTAGTAGATCGGCCCGACCAGCCGGTCGAAGAGCGCGCCGTCGGTGAAACCGGCGCGCTCTTTCTGTTTGTCGAGGTATTCGGTGCGGAGCCGCCCGGCCAGCGCCGGGTCGTGCTGCGCCTCGGCCATCAGCGCGCGAAACACCGCGCCGGCGTCGGACCGGGTCAGAAACCAGGCCAGCCGCCGGAGGTCGGCGGCCACGTCGGCGGCGCCGCGCGGGTTCAGATCTTCGACCGCGTCGGTCAGGAACGCGTCGAGCAGGATCTCGGTTTTCGACGACCACCAGCGGTAGATGGTCTGCTTCGCCACGCCCGCCCGCTGCGCGATGCCCTCGATCGTGAGCTGCGCGAACCCCTTCTCGGCCAGCAGGTCGTCGGCCGCCTCGAGCACGCTGAGCCGCGCCTGTTCGCTGCGCCCGTGCCGGTTCCCGCGATGCATGGCCCACCCTAACCCGCCCTTGAGTAGACGCAACGTTGCGTCTATTCTAGCGGCCATGACGACATTGCAGAGTGCGGAGTTCCGAGCCGTCCTGGCCCGGCTCGAAGCGGCCGCCGAGGGCGACGACACCCTCGATTTCCCCATGGCACGGCTCGAGGGAGGGAACGCCCAGGAACGCGCCGACCTCATGGCCGCGGCCTATCTCCCGGTTTCACCGGAGGCCGGTCATCTGATGTACGCGCTGACCCGTTCCGCCCGCCCGGCCACCGTCGTCGAGTTCGGCACGTCCTACGGCATCTCGACCCTGCATCTGGCGGCGGCGGTCAAGGACAACGGTGCCGGCCACGTGGTCAGCACCGAGCTGAGCGAGGTCAAGGTGGCGGCCGCCCGGGCCAACCTGGCCGCGGCCGGCCTCGGCGACGTGGCGACGGTGCTGGCCGGCGACGCGCGGGAGACGCTGGCCGACCTGCCCGGCCCGATCGGCGTCGTGCTGCTCGACGGCTGGAAGGACCTCTGCCTGCCGGTGCTGCGGCTGCTCGAGGACCGGCTGGCCCCGGGCGCGGTGGTGCTCGGCGACGACACCGACCTGCCCTCGCTCAAGCCCTACCTGGACTACGTGCGCGACCCGGCCAACGGCTATCTGAGCGTGAACTTCCCGGTCGGCGACGGCATGGAGATCAGCTGCCGACTGTGAGCCGGGACGGCCGGTTCCAGCCCTTCAACGACGGCAGCGGGATCGCGTCCCACGGGACGCGGTCGATCAGGCGGGTCAGGAACAGGCCGAGCAGCACGCCGGCGACCGAGTCGGTCAGCCAGTGGAAGCCGGTGTAGATCGTGGTGCAGAAGAGGATCGCCACTGGCAGGACGCGGATGAGGAACCACTCCCGGCCGGTCAGTGGACGGCCCAGTAACGCGGCCACCAGCAGGGCGATCACGCCGTACCAGACGAGCGAGTTGCCCATGTGGCCGGAGGGATAGCTCATCGCGGCCGCCCCCGAGGCATGGGGGTTGAACATCTCGGTCTTGTCCGGGCCCTCGAAGCGGGGCGCGGCCCGGCCGGCCCAGATCTTCAGCGGGCCGATCGTGATGTACGTCAGCACGAACGCGGCGATGAACGGAAAGACCGCCCGCACCGAACGGGTGCGCCAGGTCAGCCACGCGGTCAGGATGATCGACACCGGCATCAGCAACTGGCCACCCTGGCCCAGGGTGTTGAAGACCCGGGCCGTCCAGTAGATCAGCCCCGGCTGGTGCGCGAACGCCCAGTCGGCCACGTGCTGGTCCCACACCAGCAGGTGGCCGTCGATCAGGACGGCGGTCAGAGCGGCGAACGCCGCGACCAGAACCAGGTCGATCCACCAAGCCATACTGGGAGAGCTCTGTCGGGACACACCTCAAAACCTAGAGGAGCTTGGCCAGCTTGGCCGCGAGCAGGTCGGCCCGGACCCCCGAGTTGGGGCAGCCGCCGAAGTGGTGCAGGGCCACCACCTTGTTGGTCTTGCGCGAGATCACCGGGGAGCCGGAGGAGCCACCCTCGGTGTCGCAGAGGTACGAGACGTCCGAGCCGGCCGCGTACCCGGTGTAGTTGGGGTCGATGACCGCGCAGTTACCGGCCTTCTCGCCGAGCGAACCCGCGATCCGGGTCGGCTCGCCCGCCGGGTGCTGGGGAACGTAGAGCTCCTGCCCCTTGACCGGCCGCGCGGTGTCGAGGGTGAGAGAGCCGTACTTCTGGATCGCGGCGAAGTTGCCGACCGAGAACAGCGTGTAGTCGTAGGTGTGGTCGGTCGACAGCACCTGCGAGCCCCACACCTTGGTCGGCTGGAAGACGTCGTAGCCGCCGCACTGCGCGCACTGGTAGTTGAACCACACCTCGGTGTTGGTCGCCTCGGCCGACGTGGTGAAGCAGTGGTTGTTGGTGAGCATGCGGTTGTTGGGGCCGACGCGCCAGCCGGTGCACAGCTCGGTGCCGTTGATCAGCAGCCGGGCGATCGCCTTCGACTTGGTGTAGGCGACCGGGTCGGACGACTGGTAGCAGACCGCGTCCTTCGAGGTGTCGGTGCCGCAGACCGACTCCTCCTTGCCGGTGCGGTCGGGCGGGAGCATCTGGTTCTCGGGCTCGGCCTGCTGCTGCGTCCGGGTGAAGCCCTTGGCGACCTGGTCGACGCCGACGCCGAGCGTGCCGAGCGCGCTGCTGACGGCGTTGCCGGCGGCCCGGTGCATCTCCAGCACCGCGCTGTCACCGGTGACCGACATCGCCCACTTGTCGGCCCGGACCGACTCGGCGTCGTAACGGTAGGACTCGGTGCCGGAGGGGTTCGACACGGTCACGTAGTCGCCCGGCAGCATCGCCATCCGGTCGAAGTGGAGCTTCACATAGGACGCTCCCGGATAGGAGAACGACTCGGTCTCCGGCCCGGCGGCCAGATATCCGAGCAGCTTGTCGACGTGCAGCAACTCGCCGACCCGCTGGCGGCCGTCGTCGGTCACTCCGGCCGATTCGGTCACTGGTTCCCGCGTACGGGAAGGGGCCGTGACCGGCGCACTCAGCTCGCCGCTCTCCTTGACCTTCGCGCCGGGTGCCGAGGCGCCCGGCGCCGGAGCGACACCATCGGGTGCTTTCGCGACGGCAGCGACGGGCGTACGCGAAATGTCCGGTTCCTGCCATGTGCCGACCGGCTTGCCGTCGTCCGAGGCGTAGTTGAGCGCGGCCGCACCGGAGGAGCCGGCGAGCACCAGGGCGGCACACACTCCCAGGACAATGCCTGTCTTACGTCGCATTTCGCTTCCGCCATTCGCGTCATATCAGGGGCATATCGACTGTTCCGGCGACTTCGCTTCTGTGTAACGAGCCACGTGCGGCGGCGACGCGCGCCCAGGAACATGCACACTTAGCCGGTGCGCATCACTTCCGCCCTCGTCGACCCGGCGCTGCTGGATCTGCCGTGGGCCGTCCCGCTCGAGGAGTGGCCCGCCGACCACCTGGTGGCCCTGCCCCAGGGCATCTCCCGGCACATCGTGCGGTTCGTCAAACTCAACGACGTCGTCTACGCCCTGAAGGAGACCCGCGAGCGCATCGCGGAAAAGGAATACGACCTGCTCCGCGCGCTGGAACGGATCGACTTCCCGGCCGTCGAGGCGGTGGCCATCGTCACCGACCGGCAAGATCCGTCCGGCGAGCCGCTCGAGACCGTGCTGATCACCCGGCACCTGCAGTTCTCGCTGCCCTACCGCGCGCTCTTCTCCCACGTGCTGCGACCCGAGACGATGAACCGGCTGCTCGACGCGCTCGCCGCGCTGATCGTGCGGATGCACCTGACCGGCTTCTCGTGGGGCGACTGCTCGCTGTCCAACACGCTCTTCCGCCGCGACGCCGGCGCGTTCGCGGCCTACCTGGTCGACGCCGAGACCGGCAACCTCTACCCCAAACTGTCCGAGGGCCAGCGCAGCGAGGACATCGAGATCCTCCGGCTCAACATCTTCGGCGAATGCCTCGACCTGCAGGCGGCCGAACTGCTGCACGAGTCGATCGACCCCGAGGCGGTGGTCGACGACATCGTGGCGCGCTACGACCGGCTGTGGCATGAGGTCACGTACGAGCAGGAGGTGCCGGCCCGCGACGCCCGGCACGACATCGAGCGGCGCATCCGGCGGCTCAACGAGCTCGGGTTCGACGTGGCCGAGGTCGACATGTCCACGGTGGACGGCGGCATCCGGGTGCGGCCCAAGGTCGTCGACGCGGGCTATCACACGCGGCGGCTGCTGCGCCTGACCGGCCTCGACGCCGAGGAGAATCAGGCCCGCCAGCTGCTCAACGACCTCGACACCTACCGCGCCGAGAGCGACCTCACCGACGAGCAGCAGGCCGCCCACCGCTGGCTGACCGAGGTCTTCGAACCGGTGGTGCGCGCGGTGCCGGCCGGCATGCGCAACAAGCTCGAACCGCAGGAGATCTTCACCCAGATCATCCAGCACAAGTGGCTGCTCTCCGAGCAGGCCGGACGCGACGTCGGCATGGCCCCGGCCGTGCAGTCGTACCTCAACGACATCCTGGCCAACAAGCCCGACGAGCAGGCCGTGCTCGGCACGACGGTCGAGTCACTGAGCTCCGTCGACGCGGGCCTGCTCTAGCCGCTTCGCCTGCTCTAGCCCCTTCGCCTTCTCCAGCCGCTTTAGTCGACGCGGGCCTGCTCTAGCGGTGGCGTCGCCTGCTCGACCAGGCGCCGCAGCCCGGCCCGGCGGGCCACCAAGACGACCTCGTCGCCCGCCGCGAGCACCCGGCGGTGATCGGCCGTCCAGTCGACCCACTCCGAATCGGCCTGCGACATCGCGATCACCCGCGCGCTGTCGGGCCGGTCGGCCCGCTCGAGCGGCGCGCCGTCGAGCTCCGACCCGGGCAGCACCTTGACCGCGGCGACCAGCAACGCGTGCCGGTCGACCGGGATCGTGGCCAGCACCTCGCGCTCCAGCATCGCCGCGGCGAACGCCGGCGCGCACAGCCGGGAGACGCTGCGGGAAATATTGATGTTGAAGGCGTCCTGGACCCGGCGCGCGAAGTCGTCGTCGAACAGCCGCAGCACCACCCGCAGATCGTCCCGCACCGCCCGGGCGTGCAGGGCCGCCTGCAGGTTGACCGCGTCGTCGGTCGAGAGCACGACCAGGGCCTTGCAGGTTTCGATCGAGGCCGCGCGCAGGGTTTCCTCCCGGGACGCGTCGGCCACGATCAGCGGCACGCCCAGCCGCTCGGCGGCGTGCGCGCCGCGGGCGTCCGGCTTCTTGTCGATCGCCACCACGTCGACGCCGAGGTCGGTCAGCAGGCGCATCACCCGGGTGCCGACGTTGCCCAGCCCGACCAGGACGATGTGGTCGGCGTGGACCCCGCGGATCTTGTCGCTGTTGATCGCCAGCCGGGCCTTGACCACCCCGTCGACGACCGCCGCGGTGATCAGCGGGAGCAGCGCGACGCCGGAGATCGCCAGCACCAGCTGGGCGGCCTGGGCGACCGGCGACCCGTTCGGCTCCACATCGGACGATCCGATCGCGGTCAGCAGCGTGACATAGACCGAACGCCAGACGCCGCGCACACCGGTCAGGTGGGCGAGCAGGCTGCCGGCCAGCACGGTGACCGTGAGGGTCGAGAACACCGCGATGCCGAGCTTGCGGTTGAGGGCGCCCCGCAGCGCGCGGCCGGCCCCGAGCAGACTCCGTCGGCGGCGGCCGGCGCGGGCGAGATGGCGGGCGGCGACGGCCTGGGCGTTGTTACGGCCCGAACCCTCGGCCAGCACCAGGTCTCGGGGATCGTGCCCGGTCTCTTGCCGCGGAAGCACGGCGGCTCCGCTGGTCAGCGCGAGCACGACGCTGTCGGCCGCCACGTCACCGCGGCGGGCGACATAGAGAGTGCGCCCGGCATAACGGAAATGGGTCGGCGCCACCTCGCCCAGGGCCGACGCGACGAAGGCGGGAGCGGCCATCGCGGCGTCGGACATCACGGCGCAGTCGGCGAAAAGCTTCTTCACGCCGTGCCCGAGGCTGGTGTTGAACATCCGGACCACCAGGCGCAGGTCACCCTCGACCGCGCGGGCACACAGCGCCGCGTGCAGATTGACCATGTCGTCGGGCATGACCAGGGCCAGCGCGGTGGCGCCGGCCAGGCCGGCGTCGCGGAACGCCCGCTCGTCGAGCCGCTCGGCGTGGATCACGCGGACGCCCCGGGTGCGCAGATCGCCGAAATCGGGCACCTCCGGCCGCACCCGGGTCGGCGTGATCACCGTGAGCCGGATGCGATGCCCGGAGTTGGCCAGCTCCTCGGCGAGCGTGTAGACCAGCGCGTCGGCCCCGCACACCACGAAGTGCGGGCGGGCGTCACCGTTCCGCCCGTTTCGCTCGCGCAGCCTCGTCACAAGAGACCGCCGCGCGACCTCCTTGGACGGTTCGGCATTCACGCCGCGAGCGTAGTCGGCCGGAACCCCCCGGTGGGGCCACTCGTTTCCCCTTCCGATGCTTTCGTCCGAATTGTTCTGGAGGAGATCAGTGCGCAAGTTATGGTTTGCCGGAGCGGCGATGGCGAGCGGGATCTTCCTGTTGTCCGCATCCCCGGCCCAGGCCGACGACCAGCCCTCCTCCCCCCAGTTGCTGCCCGGCAACTCCGTCGCGCCGCCGGTCGGCGACCTGCTCTCGGGAGCCGGCGGTAACGCACTCGACTCGGTCCGCGGGGCCGGCAGCATGGCCATGGCGGGTGCCGTCAACGGTGCTTCCGGCGCCGCCCAGCAGGCGAACAACGGCCTCGACCGCGTACGCCGCCCGACCAACAACCTCCACGTGACCGTCCCGCTGGACGGCAGCCGGCCGCTGACCCAGATTCAGCCCGGCACCAACTCGCCGGCGCTGCTGCCCCGGGCGGCTCAGGACCGGCCGCCGGCCAGCGTGATCGGGCCCCTGCAGCCGCAGACCTCGCTCAACGACGATTCCGGGCTGTTCGGAGGGATCCCGGTGCTCGGCGGCCTGCTGCCGAGCGGGCAGCAGCAGCAACCCTTCAGCTCCTCGTTCGACCCGTCGTTCGACCCGTCGGCCGATCCGTCCTCCGTCGACCCGTCGTCACTCGACCGGCCCGTCGCCGGCTCGACCGAAAGCTTGCCGCTGCTCGGCGGCGTGCTGCCGACGCCCGGCACGCCGTCCGTTCCTTCCGTCTCCGACGTGAGCGGCCTGCCCGGCGGCGGGATGGCCGTGCTGGCGCCGGCCATCGGCGGCCCCGACAAGGCCCCTTCCGCCGGTGCCGCGTCCTCGCCGGCCGCCGATCCGCGCCTTCACGAGGAGCCGATCGACCCGAGCGAGCGCACCTTCTCCCCCAACACCCGCCCGGTCGCCGGCATCGACCAGCAGTACAAGTAGGACATCTCGGCGCTGTGAGAGCTCGCTCAGCCCCCAGGGCGAGCTCTCACCCCACCGGGTCAGGAACCCTGCGGCCCAACGTGACCAAGATGGCCACCAGCACCACCAGAATCCCGGCAATCACCTTGATCGACTCCGGCCCGAGCGGTGCCAGCAGAATCAAAACCGTCCCGACCGGGAAAACGACCAGCATCGGCCCGCTCTGATGCGGCCGCAGATGCAGCAACCACACGAAGAACAGATAGACCGCGACCGGCACCGCCACGGCATACCCGTTGAGCGTGTCCGAGATCTCGGCCGCCTCGGTAGCGTGATCGACCGCGACTGACAGCCCCGCCCCCACCGCGGCCGCCGCCGCGAAGATGAAGTAGTGGCCGTATCCCCACATCATCGATCCGCGCAACGTGTTCAACAGGTTGTGGGCCGAACGGTCGAAGTAGATCCACCACAACGCGAAGACGATGACCAGCCCGGCCACGGCCAGCTCGAGCAACGGCGCCGTCTCGTGACCGCCCTGGTCGAGGACACCCCGCACGGCCAGCGTCGCCGCCGACACCGTCTCGCCGAGCACGATCAGCGTGAACAGGCCGTATCGCTCGACGATGTGATGCGGATGGAACGTCGTCGGGCCGCCCCGCGCCCGCTCGGCCCAGATCGGCACGGCCAGCTCGGCCACCACCAGCGCGAGGAAGGCGGCCAGCAGCAGCGCGTCCGGCAGCAGCAGCCGAAGAATCCACAGAACCTGCACGATGGCCACCCCGACGGCGTACCGCAGCGCCACCGGCCGCCGCTCCCGATCGGCCCGCGCCGCCCGCAACCACTGCCCGACCAGCGCCAGCCGCATGATCACATAGCCGATCGTGACCACGCGGAAGTCGCCGTTGTCGAACGCCGGCTCGATCCCGGCCGCCAGCACCAGAGCTCCGGCGATCTGCACCAGCGTCGTGATCCGGTAGACGTCGTCGTCGGTGTCGTACGCCGAGGCGAACCAGGTGAAATTCATCCAGGCCCACCAGATCGCGAAAAACACCAGCAGGAAATGCCCCACCCCGAACGCCACCCGATGCTCGACGAGACTGTGATGCAGGGGCACGCCGGCGGCTGCCACCGCAACCACAAAACACAGATCAAAGAACGCCTCGAGCGGCGTCGACGCCCGATGCGGCTCCTGCGACGACCGCGCCCGCATCGGGCTGATCCAGCTGCGCACCGGGCTAGACATTCTCCACCAGATCCCAGTTGAGCAGCACGAACTCGGCTTCCTCACCCGCCCCGGCCCGCCGGTAGGTCGCCAGCGCCGCCTCGTTGTCGGTCTCGGTGCCCACCCACATGCCGTAGCACCCGCTCACCCGCGCGACCTCAGCCAGCGCCGCCACCAGCCCCGAGCCGACCCCCTGCAGCCGCGCCGCCGGAGCCACCCCCAGCTCATAGATGAACATCTCAGTGCCCTTGTCGGGATGGGTCATCTCCACCCCCGAGATCATGCCGACCGGCCGCCCCGAATCGTCGTAGGCGAACAGAAGATGATGCCCCGGCGCGGCAAGAAACTTCTCGGTAGCCGCCGGAAGCGGCGGCGAATCAAAGAGATCAGCCCCCCGCAACACCGCCGCGACGTCCCCGACCCGCTCGATACGCATGCGGCCAATCTAGGGCTTACCCGGCCAGGCGGCCCGCCGCCGGCTCCCCACAAAATACGAGGCCGTCCAACACTCCCACTCCCCAACGCCCAGCACCGCCGCTGCCCACCCTCCGCACGCCGCCGCCGGGCGGGCCCGCCCGGTCACCCCGCACCCCACCCCAATCACCCCGCCCTCCACCCGGCCGCCGCAGGCCGCCCACCCCGATCACTCCGCAGGGCCTGCACCCACCCCATCGCGCCACCCCATCCCGGCCGCGCCCGGCCCCGGCCACCCCCACGGCGCGCACCCCACCCATCGCGCCGTCCCACCCCAGCCGTTGCGTCGCCCCCACCCTGGCGCGCACTTCAACCAACGCTTCGCCCAGCCCCCGGCCCAAGTCCCAAGCCATCGCGTCGCCACCACACCGGCCCCCATGCGCTCTGCACCCCAGGTATCGCGTCGCCCCACCCCGGCCCCACCCCAGCCATCGCGTCGCCCGACCTAGGCCCTCCACATCCCAGGCATCGCGTCGCCCCACGCCGAGACCCGCATGCCGGCCATCGCGGTCGGCCCGTTGAGCTGCGCTGTTACATGGGGCGCGCCGCACTACCGGTCCCGCATCGACTACTCCGACGAGGCGCGGCGGGAGGCGCGGGGCCTGGGCGCATCGACGGCATCGTGCAGCAGGCCGTCGAGGTGGTCGGCCGGGCCGGCCCAACGACATCCCGCCGTCGTTCGCCGCCGCGAAGAACGACGATCCAGGCCGGGCCCACATCTCAAGCCGGCCCGCAGCCCACCCCGGGCCCGCATCCCACCGCGCAGCCCCACCCCAGGTCCACATCCCAGCCACCGCGCAGCCGACCCCGGGCCCGCATCCCAGCCACCGCGCGGCCCACCCCCAGGCCCGCATCCCAGCCGTCGCGTCGCCCATCGCGGCCCCGCACCCCAGCCATCACGTCGCCGCAGCCCTCGGCCCGTACCCGAGCCTTCCCGTCACCCAACCCCGGCCAGCCCGAGGCCCCGCCCTGGCAATCGCGTCGCCCTATTCCGCCCAAACCACGGCGCCGCCTCCGGCAATCGCGCGGCCCCTACCCAGACGGCGCCCCGGTCCGGTCCGGGCAACCCGCCGCTCGCACCCGGGCACCCCGGTTCACGCGTTCCGGTCAGGCACGCCGCGGCCGAGCTCGGTCCCGGCAACCCACCCACCCCACCCCTCCACTGGGTGGGCCGAGTTAAGCGGCCAGGTCTGACATTTTTCGGCGGTTGTCCACAACCATGGGATCGATTTGTGACACCTCGGACGAACCCACCCGGGCTTGCATCCGGGCCCCACGCTGCTGGTGCGGGCTTCGAAGCGTGTCGGGGGTGGGCCGTAGAGTGTCGGCCGAGACGGATGTGGCGGAAGGGTGAGCGGCATGTTGCTCGGCGTCGATCTGGGCACCTCGCACACTGTCGCGATGCTGCGGCGGCCCGACGGGCGCACCCGGCCGCTGCTCTTCGACGGGCGGCCGCTGCTGCCGTCGGCCGTCTACCTCGACAGCGCCGGGCGGCTACACGTGGGGCCGGATGCGTTGCGGCTCGGGCACGCCGAACCGGGGCGGCTCGAGCCTCACCCCAAGCGTCACATCGACGAAGAGGCCGTCCTGCTGGGCGACGCCGAGGTGCCGGTTGCCGACCTGCTGGCGGCGGTGCTCGGGGCGGTCGCGCGGGAGGCGGTCGCGACGGCCGGGTTCCTGCCGCCGGCCGTGCTGACCTATCCGGCCAGCTGGGGCGCGCCGCGCCGGGAAGTGCTGGTCGGGGCTTTGGAGCGGGCGGGCTGGCCGCGCGACACCGGGCTGATCCCCGAGCCGGTGGCAGCCGCGCGATACTTCGCCGACGTGCTCCGGCGGCCGGTGCCGGTCGGCTCGTCGCTGGCGGTCTTCGACTTCGGCGGCGGCACGCTCGACGTGGCCGTGGCCCGCAACGACGGGCCGCATTTCACCGTGACCGCCTCCGGCGGCGACGACAACCTGGGTGGCCTCGACCTCGACGCGGCGCTCGTCGACCACCTGGGCAAATTGTTGTCGGGCGGTGAGCCGCAGGCCTGGCGCGCACTGACCACCCCGGCGACGCTGGCCCAGTGGCGGGCGCGGCGCGAGTTCTGGGAGAGCGTCCGCGGCGCCAAGGAGATGCTGTCCCGCAACTCGTTCGCCCCGGTCCCGGTTCCCGGCGTCGAGCAGGCGATCCACCTGACCCGGGACGAACTCGAGGCCGCCGCCAACCCGCTGATCCACCGCGCGGTCGCCGAGGCCCGCTCCGTGATCGCCGCCGCCGGCATCGCCCCACCCGACCTGGCGGGCCTGTTCCTGGTCGGCGGCTCGTCCCGGGTCCCGCTGGTGGGCCGCCTCCTGCACAGCCACCTCGGCATCGCCCCGACCGTCCTCGAACAGCCCGAATTCCCGGTCGCCGAAGGCGCCACCCTGGTCGCCTCGACCACCGCCGCGCCAGACCAGCTGGGCCACCCGAGCCAGCCGAGCCAGCCGAGCCAGACCGGCCAGCTTGGTGAGCCCGATCGGCCCGGCCAGGTCGGCCAGCCCGGCCAGCCCGGCCAGCCCGGCCAGGTTGGTCAGGCCGGCCAGCTTGGCCAACCGGGCCAGGCCAGGCCCTCAGTGGGTGCGGATCGGTCAGGGCCCCCGGGGACGGCCGGGGACGGCGATCCGCGGGTGACGCGATTCGCGCCCGGGGTGGCCACGGCGGCTACGCCCACTCCGACTCCGAGGACCGTGCCCACCGAGCCGCCGCCGATCACCGACACCCGGGCCGACAGCGCGCCCATCACGCCGACCATGCCGGGAAGCGACGGCGTTGTTGCCGTTGGAGCGTCACTCAGCAGCGGCGCACCGGCCGGCGATCCGGCAGCGTCAGGCAGACCAGGCCCGATCAGCGCCGGCCGGGACGGCGGTCCAGCCGCCGCCGTCGGCGACAGCGCAAATCATCGGAACGGAGATGAGCCGGCCGCGAGCGGCGGAAACGCCCCACGTCCAACCGCGGCCGACGAAAACGGAAAGCAGCGAAGCGCGAGCAACGGAAAGCAGCCAGCCGCGCGGGACGGAAACGAAAGGCCGCCGGGCGCCCGGAACGAGCGCCCAGCGGCGAGCGGCGGACACCCACGGCATCCAGCCGTGGTCCCGGCTCCGCGAGCGGCCGGCCACGACGACCGGGTTTATGCCGAGCCGGTTGACCCCTGGGCCACCGGGGAAGCGGCCGCGATCGCCGCCGGTGGGCACGGGCTGTTTCCGAGTTCGCCGGCGGCCTTTCACAACGGACCGTCAAGAAACGACCACGACGCTGAGAGCGGGCCGGAGAAACCCCGGGGCGACCCCGGGACCGACGGACGCAAGCCTCAGGCGCGGCGGAGAGCGTACGTCCTGATGGCCGGCGCCGTGGCGGCGCTGCTGGTGATCGGCGGGGTTTCGGCCTGGTATTTCTGGCCCGGCTATCCCGCTCTGGACTATCAGACGCTCGGCCTGGTCGGTCGGGTGTCGGCGGTGGTGCCGATCAGTTACCGGTTCGCGGACGCTGAAGTGATCGGCGACCGGGTCTATTTCGCGAGTTCCGACGACTCCGGCCGCATCGGCGTCGTCGCCACCGATTCCGATGCGAAGACGCCGACGTGGAAGAGCGCCGAAGCCGGCCAGGCAGACCAATGGGAGTCGATGACGGCCCTGCCCGGCGGGGTGGCCCTGCTGTCCGGGACCGACCTCAACAGCCAGCGCAAACTAGCCGTGCTCCGCGCCAAGGACGGCAAGCTGGCCTGGTCGCGCGTCATCGGCAGCAACGACGACGTCTACTACGTGGGCGACGTCGCCGTCATCGCCGACAACACCACGCACAAGCTGCTCGGGCTGCGGCAGAGCGACGGCACACCGAAATGGCCGCCGCTCGACGACCCGAAAACCGGCTACGGCAGCACCGCCGTTTTCCCCGCCACCACCAAGAAAGACCTGGACGGCCCGGCGACCGTGACCGGGCGGCCGCTCGACCCCGACGCGAGCGACGACACCCGCATCGTGCAGGTCAGCGCCGACCGGTCGGCCCGGGTGATCGACGCGGAGAGCGGCAAGGTGCTGACCGGGGCACCGGGGGTGGCCGGCACCAGCGACGGAGTCGTGGTCAACGACGGGCGGCTGATCGTGCGGCAGTCCGAGGACACGCAGCGAATCGTCGCGTACGACCTGGGCAAACTCGGTGAAAGCGAACCTACGGTGCTCTACACCGCGCCCGAGAACGGCTACCTCAGCCACCTCACCCCCTGCGGCGACCGGATCTGCTTCGTCGAAGACACCGGCTCGGACGCGAAAACCGACGTCGTCACCGCCCTCGACCTCGACAAACACGGCCGCGCCTGGACGCACCCGCTCGCCCGCGTCGACGGCCTGGTGCCCGTCGGGTCGTCGCTGCTCGTCGACAACTCGTCCCAGACCACGCTGCTCGACGGCAAAGGCAAAACTGTGTGGACCAACGGCGGCGTCGCGGCCCGCCTCGACGGCGGCAATCTGCTCGAGTTCGCGAAGCCGCTCTCCGGCTCCTCCGACGACCCGGCCCTCGCCGGGCAACACCTCGGCGACCAGCCGGTGCAACTCGGGCCGCTCAACGACGTCCGCACCGACACCTGCTCGTGGAACAAATCGGTCATCGCCTGCGTGTCCGACAAAAGCGACGTCAAAGACTTCGTGATCCTCAGGTTCGCCAAATAAAACGGGCGGCCCCTGAAGAGGCCGCCCGTCCCAACGAAACCAGATCAGATGCGCTGGCCGGTCGTGGCGTTGAACAGGTGGATGGCGCTCGTCTGCGGCTGCACGTAAACCGTCTCGCCCATGCTCGGCATGTTGCGCCGGTCGGTGCGGACCACGAACCGCTCCGAACCGCCGTCCATCGCCGCGTGCCCGTAGACGTTCGCGTCCGAACCCAGGTCCTCCACGAGGTCGACCACGATCGGCAGCGCTTTCGTCGACTCCGACACCAGGTCGGCCGCCTCCGGACGGAACCCGACCGTCACCTTGCCGTTGCCGCTCTGCGCCTCCGCGATCTGCTCCCGGGTCAGCGGAATGTCCAGAGCACCGAACGTCGCACCCGTCTCGGTCAGCGGAACCGTCTTGATGTTCATCGCCGGGGAACCCATGAAGCCGGCCACGAAAACGTTACCGGGAGTGTCGTAGAGCGCCCGCGGGGTGTCGACCTGCTGCAGCACACCGTCGAGAAGCACCGCCACGCGGTGACCCATCGTCATGGCCTCAACCTGGTCGTGCGTCACGTAAACCGTCGTGACACCCAGCTTCGCCTGCAGCGTCGCGATCTGCGAACGGGTCTGCACCCGCAGCTTCGCGTCCAGGTTCGACAGGGGCTCATCCATGAGGAACACCTGCGGCTCACGCACGATCGCGCGGCCCATCGCGACACGCTGGCGCTGGCCACCGGAGAGCGCCTTCGGCTTGCGCGAAAGGTATTCCTCGAGCTGCAGAAGCGCCGCCGCCTCCTTCACCCGGCGGTCGATCTCCGCCTTCGAGGTCTTACGCAGCTTCAGCGCGAACGCCATGTTCTCGTACACCGACATGTGCGGGTACAGAGCGTAGTTCTGGAACACCATCGCGATGTCACGCGACTTCGGAGGCAGGTTCGTGACGTCCTTGCCCTCGATCAGGATGCGACCCTTGTCGACATCCTCAAGGCCGGCGAGCATGCGCAGGCTGGTCGACTTGCCGCAACCGGAAGGACCGACCAGAACGAGGAACTCGCCGTCACCGATCTCCAGGCTGAGCTCGTTGACAGCCGGACGCTCAGAGCCCGCATAGATCCGGGAGGCATGGTCGTAAGTAACGGTGGCCATGATTGAACCAACTTCCTTTCCACCGGCAGGAACGTGCCGGACGATCCGAGTGGAGGAACAGCGCTGTAAACGTAAAGCTTTTTACGTGACCTGCCAAGCAGGCCGCCGAGATCCGGGACGTTATGCTGACCCCCACGCCCCTGTAGCTCAGTTGGCCAGAGCACCCGTCTTGTAAACGGGAGGTCGTCGGTTCGACCCCGACCGGGGGCTCGCCGGAGGTGGAGTCTGCCCGCATACCGCTCGGGCCGGTCCGTCTCGCATGCTTGCCTGGGGGGCGACCCCCCAGACCCCCACGGTGCGGTGGTTGCTCTTGGTGGGGATGTTGCGGGTGGGGTGGGTACGCCCCACGAGGCAAAAACCAGAGACCCAAAAAACCAGAGACCAGAGTGGGTGGACGTTCTTTTCGGAAATTGTTGGCTGGGCCTTGCGGGGGTGGGACGGCCTGCAGATGGTCTGGGTGGGGAAAGGCCGGGCCGCGGTGTGCGGGGGCCCGGCCTTTTCTGTCGGTGGGGTATTAGGGGGTTAGCTGTGGGCCACCGGGGTGGTGACGTGGGTGAAGTGGTTTGTGGCGGAGCCGGTGACTTTGGCGGGGCCGGTGATCCAGATGCCGAAATGGTTGGCGGTTATGTGGTTTTCGGTTATCTGGATGGCGAGGGGGGCGACCGTGGCGACCAGGACGCCGGTGGTTTCGGTGTCGATCGCGGGCGCGAAGTCCTTGTCGCCGTTCAGGTTGTTGGTGCCGATGGTGTTGGCGCGGATGACGTTGTTGTTCAGGAACTGGCCCGGCGCGTGGCTGTGGACCGTTACGCCGGAGAGGCCGTTGCCCTGGATGTCGTTGCCCTGCACCAGGTTGTTGTAGACGGCACCGCCCGGCACGCCGGTGGCCAGGACCACGCCGGCGCCCTCGGCGATCAGGCCGTTGCCGGAGATGCGGTTGCCGATCACGTCGTTGTCGAAGGTGCCGGCGACCGACGGGGCCGGCACGCCGTTCGGGGCGGCGGCCGGGTTGTGGCCGACCACCGTGATGCCGCAGGCGGTCAGGTTGCCGGTGACCGTGTTGCCGACGATCCGGTTGTGCGCGGCCGGCCGTCCCTCGTCGCTGACCAGGATGCCGCCGCTGTTGCCGTGGCTGACGTTGCCCGCCACCGTCGACCACGAACTGCCCATCAGGTGGATGCC
The DNA here is from genome assembly GCF_040682075.1 of Actinoplanes sp. NPDC051411. NCBI lineage: Bacteria > Bacillati > Actinomycetota > Actinomycetes > Micromonosporales > Micromonosporaceae > Actinoplanes > Actinoplanes sp. NPDC051411. The sequence continues at coordinate 47,653 of NZ_JBFBAD010000005.1, forward strand.
TTCGCCGCAGTCGCCGGGGACGCCCTGGTTGGCCTGGCATTCGGGATAGGTGTTGGGCACCGGGTCGGTCGGGGCGCCGCCGAGGTCGTTGTGGGCCACGACGTTGCCGGTGACGGTCGCGTGGTCGGCGCCGTTGACCAGGATTCCCTCGCCGATGGCGTTGCGGACGGTCAGGCCGCTCACGGTCACGCCGGCGGCGGTGACCGCCACGCCGGTGATCTTGCCGGTGGCGTCCACGGTCGCGCCCGGGCGGCCCGCGACGGTCAGCTTCCTGGTCACGGCCACCCCCTCGTGGTAGGTGCCGGCGCACACGATGACGCTGCCGCCGGTCGGTGCCGCGGCGACCGCCGCGCCGATCGAGCCGTACGCCGCGGTGGCGCAGTTCCGGTCGGCCGCGTGGTGCCCGTGAGCGCCCGCCGACACGTACAGCGGCGCGGTCCGGGTGTGGGCCTGAGCCGGTCCCGAGATGAGCAGCGGAGCGATTCCGATCGCCAGTCCAGCGGTCGCCGTGGCGACCGTTTTGAGCTTGTTCACACAGCCCCCCAAATGGTGAAACGCGAATGGGGTCTACCGGTAGGCCGAGGCCTATTCCACGCTCGCCTTGTCGCTGCTCCAAGCGATTGTGACAACCCTCGCAAGGAAGAACTTTACGGCTCGGAATGCGTAGTCCGTGGAGAGGTGAACAAAAAGCCGCCCCGGAAATGAATCTCCGGGGCGGCTGAAGTGCGTTCGGCCTATTCGTAGAGGCGGCGGCGCGTCACCTCGGCGAGGGTCACCGCGGCGGCGACGCTGGCGTTGAGGGATTCGACGTCGGACGACATGGGGATGCGGACCCGCAGGTCGCAGGTTTCGCCGACCAGGCGGGAGAGGCCGCGGCCTTCGGAGCCGACCACGACCAGCAGCGGGCCCACCGCGGCTTCCAGCTCGTAGAGGTCGGTTTCGCCGTCGGCGTCGAGGCCGATCGCGGTGAAGCCGGCCTTCTGCGCTTCCTTGATCGCCCGGGTCAGGTTGACCACCTGGGAGACCGGGACCCGGGCGGCAGCGCCGGCGCTGGTGCGCCAGGCCGTGGCGGTGATGCCGGCGGCGCGGCGCTCGGTCATGAACACGCCGTGGGCGCCGAACGCGGCCACCGAACGGATCACCGCGCCCACGTTGCGCGGGTCGGTGATGCCGTCGAGGGCGACCAGCAGCGGCGCCGTCTGCTCGAGGGCGGCCGCCAGCAGGTCGTTGAAGTCCTCGTACGCGAACGGGGGCACCTGCAGGCCGATGCCCTGGTGGAGGACGCCGCCGGTCATCCGGTCGAGCTCGTTGCGGCTGATCTCGAGGATCGGGATGCCCTTGTCGCCCGCGGTGCGCACGATCTCGGTGACGCGGTCGTCGATGTCGATGCCCTGGGCGACGTAGAGCGCCGTCGCGGGCACCGCCGCTCTCAGCGCCTCGACCACCGGGTTGCGGCCGAGCAGCAGCTCGGGGCCCTCGCGGGTCGGGTTGGACTTACGGCCGGGGGCCACCCGCGGCCCACGGTTGGGGAGTTTGCCGCCCCGCTGCTGCATCGGGCGGCCGGTGGCGCGCCCGCCGCCGCGGCCCCACGTGGTGTCCTTGCTGCCGGGCAGGCCGATCTTGGGCGCGCGGCCCTCGGCCGCCGCCTGGCGACGCTCCTTGTCCTGCTTGCGGGCTGTCTTCTCGGGCAGTTTCTCGGTGCCCGAATAGCCCTTGTGCCACGGCCGCTCGTCGGCCGGCAGGGTCTTGCCGCGGCCTTTGAGGGAGTCGCGGTTCTTGCCGCCCGAGCCGCGGGCGGTGCCCTTCTTGGACGTGACCCGCTTGCTGGCATTACGCGAATTTCCTGGCATCAGTGCTGCTCTCCTACCGTCCATCGCGGACCGGCCGGAGTGTCCTCCACCTGAATTCCCGCGTTCTTGAGCTGATCGCGGACCGCGTCGGCGGCCGCCCAGTCCTTGCGTGTGCGGGCCTGCGCCCGCTGCTCGAGCGCCAGCTTGACCAGCGCGTCGACGACCGGCTTGAGGTCGCCCTTGTCCTGCTTGCCGCGCCAGGCGGCGTCGAGCGGGTCGAGGCCGAGCACGCCCAGCATCGCCCGGACCGCGGTGAGCGCTCCCCGGATGCCGGCCTCGTCGCCGGTCGTCAGCGCGGTGTTGCCCTCGCGGATCGTGTCGTGCACGACGGCCAGCGCGGCCGAGGTGTTGAGGTCGTCGTTCATAGCGGCGGCGAACGACGGCGGCACGTCCTTGGGCCGGCCCGGGCCGACCACCTCGACTGCCCGCTGCACGAAGCCCTCGATGCGCCGGTAGGCCACCGCGGCCTCCCGCAGCGCATCGTCGGAGTAGTCGATGCGGGACCGGTAGTGCGGCGTACCCATGTAATAGCGCAGCTCGACCGGCCGGATGCCCATCGCCTGCACCGCGGCCAGGTCGATGACGTTGCCCAGCGACTTGCTCATCTTCGCCTCGCCCAGGTTGAGCAGGGCGTTGTGAACCCAGTAGCGGGCGAACGGCAGGCCGGCCGAGCGGGACTGCGCGAGCTCGTTTTCATGGTGGGGGAAGGTGAGGTCGAGGCCGCCCCCGTGAATGTCGAACTCGGGACCGAGGTAGCGGCGGACCATCGCGGAGCACTCGATGTGCCAGCCGGGACGCCCGCGCCCCCACGGCGAAGGCCATGCCGCATCCTCCGGTTCGCCGGCCTTGGCGCCCTTCCACAGAGCGAAGTCGCGATAGTCGCGCTTGTCGGGCTCGCCGCCGTCGGTCGGCGGCCGCATGTCGTCCGGGTCCTGGCCCGAGAGCGCGCCGTACTCCGGGTATGACGGGACCGAGAAGTAGACGTCGCCCGAGCCGCCGGCCGCCGGGTAGGCCCGTCCGCGCTCGACCAGCTCGGTGATGAGCTCGTGCATCTCGGGGATGTGACCGGTCGCGAGCGGCTCGTAGGTCGGCGGCAGAACGTTCAGGGCACGGTAGTCCGCGTCGAGAGCCAGCCGGTTCTCGTACGCGAGCGCCCAGTACGGCCGGCCCGACGCGACCGATTTGTCGAGGATCTTGTCGTCGATGTCGGTCACGTTGCGGATGAGGGTGACCTCAAAGTTGGTGTGCAGGAGCCAGCGCCGCAAGATGTCGTAGTTGATGCCGGACCGGAGATGACCGATGTGCGGGCTTGACTGCACGGTGAGACCACACTGGTAGATCCCGACCTGACCGGGCGTCAGGGGGACGAAGCCCCGGACGGATCGGGTCGCGGTGTCGTACAAGCGCAGAGTCACCGTACAAGGGTACCGACCTGGGTCAGGGGCGGGTCATGCGGAGCACGTCGAGGGCCTCGTCCAACTGTTCCTCGGTGAGCGTGCCGTTGGCGACGTGGCCGCGCTCGATCACGACCTCGCGGATGCTCTGCCCACCGGCCAGTGCCGCCTTGGCGATCGCGGCCGCCTCGTCGTAGCCGAGGAAGCGGTTGAGCGGGGTGACGATCGACGGCGATCCCTCCGCGTACGCCCGGGCGACCTCCACGTTCGGCGCGAGGCCCTCGATGCACCGGTCGGCGAGCAGCCGGGCCGCGTTGGCCAGCAGCCGGATCGATTCGAGCAGGTTGCGGGCCATCACCGGCAGCATCACGTTGAGTTCGAAGTCGCCCTGGGTGCCGGCGAACGCGACCGTGGCGTCGTTGCCGATGACCTGGGCCGCGACCTGGCGGACCGCCTCGGGCACGACCGGGTTCACCTTGCCCGGCATGATCGACGAGCCGGGCTGGAGGTCGGGCAGGCGCAGTTCGCGCAGGCCGGCCCGAGGTCCGGAGCCCATCCAGCGTATGTCGTTGACGATCTTGTAGAGGCCGACCGCGATCGTGCGGAGCTGGCCCGACGTCTCGACCAGCGCGTCGCGCGCGCCCTGGGCCTCGAAGTGGTTGCGCGCCTCGGTCAGCGGCAGGCCGGTCACCGAGCGCAGCTTGTCGATCACCGCCGAGGCGAACCCGGGCGGGGTGTTCACGCCGGTGCCGACCGCGGTGCCGCCGAGCGGCAGTTCGGCCAGCCGGGGCAGCACCGACTCGAGCCGCTCGATGCCGTTGGTGACCTGCTGCGCGTACCCGGAGAACTCCTGACCCAGGGTGACCGGGGTCGCGTCCATGAGGTGGGTCCGGCCGCTCTTGACGACCTCCGCCCAGGCTGAGGCTTTCGCGCCCAGCGCGGAGGCCAGGTGATCGAGCGCGGGCATCAGATCGCCGGTCACCGCCGCCGCGGCGGCCAGGTGGATCGAGGACGGGAAGACGTCGTTGCTCGACTGCGACGCGTTGACGTGGTCGTTGGGGTGAACCGGCCGGCCCAGCTCCCGGGCGGCCAGGGTGGCGATGACCTCGTTGGCGTTCATGTTCGACGAGGTGCCCGAGCCGGTCTGGAACACGTCGATCGGGAACTGGTCGTCGTAGCCGCCGTCCGCGACGTGGGCGGCCGCGGTCGCGATCGCCTCCGCGAGATCCTGGTCGAGCACGCCGAGTGAGGCGTTGACTGAAGCGGCCGCGCCCTTGATCTGGGCCAGCGCCCGGATGTGGGCCGGCTCGAGGCCGCGCCCGGAAATCGGGAAGTTTTCCACCGCTCGCTGTGTCTGCGCCCGCCAGAGGGCGTCGGCCGGCACGCGGACCTCGCCCATGGTGTCCCGCTCGACCCGGAATTCAGAAGTCACGGTGCCATCCTCCCTCCTTTTCGGCGACACAAAAGGGGCGGACCGGTATTGCGATGATCACGCACGGTTGGACGAGCCGGGTCGCGGAACGTACCGTCGGGCGGGTTTGGACCCCGACGACGAAGGATCCCTCATGCGACGCGCCCTGCTGGTCGTGCTCGCCGGCAGCCTCCTGCTGCCGGTGGCCGCCTGCGACAACGCGAAGAAGAGCACCGCGGCTCCGGCCGTCTCCGTCGCACCCCCGGAAACTCTCCCCACGCTGCCCGACTACACGGTCGACACCCAGATGGTCTGCACCCAGCTGCAGTCCGTCTACAGCGGTGAGCTGCGCCAGTTCGGCACCGCGATGGGCAAGCTGGTCTCGCTCAAGGAGGCCAAGCAGACCGCCGACGCCGAGAAGGCGGAGACCGACGCGGCCACCAAGCTCAAGGCCGCCGGCGCCAAGATCCGCGAGGACACGGCCACCGCCAAGGACCCCGACTTCCAGGCGGCCGGCGAGACCTCGGCGGCCAAGTTCGAGCAGAGCGCGACCGACCGGAAGTATTTCGATCGGGTGAAAACGCTCAAGGACCTCAACAGCACGCTGCAGCCTCAGATGGCGCAGTGGTTGACCCCGGTCTCGTCCTTCTGCGAGTCGACCTCCTGAAGCCGCGCCGCGGCCTCGTATCGCTCGGGCACCCGTAACCGGGTGAAGATCTCCGCCGCGGCCGTCCAGTGCGCCCGGGCCGTCTCCGCGTCGGTCGCGCAGTCGCCCAGGCCCAGGTGGGCCCGGGCGACCTCGTACGGCTGGGAAGCTCCCTGCGCCATCTGAAGGGCCCGCCCGAAGTCGGCCTCGGCGCGGGCCCGGTCCCCGGCCGCCCACCGGGCCCGGGCCAGCGTGTTGAGCGCCTGGGCGTAGATGCGGTGGTCGTCGAGCCGGTCGAAGGTCTCCAGCCCCCGCTCGACCTGGTCGATCGCCTCGGCGTGGCGGCCCAGGGAGCTCAGCACGTCGCCGAGCTCGGAATGCGCCTCGGCCTCGACCTGGCCCATCCGCTGGCGTACGGACAGCCGCAGCACCACCCGGTAGGCTCGCTCGGCCGCCCGGTCGGAGATCCGGCCGGCCCGCCGCCGGATCAGGATCAGGTGGAAGAGGCTGTAAACCGCGCCGCTGCGGTCCGCGCGGTCGATCATCGACATCAGCCGCCGGCGCTGCAGGATGAGGGCCTCCTCGTGCCGGCCGAGCCGGGACATCAGCAGCGACCGGCTGTCCAGATGGCTGCTGACCGCCTGGGCGTCGCCGGTCGTCTCGGCCAGCCGCAGCGCCTCCAGCGAGACCTCGGTCGCCTCGGCGAACCGGCTGGTCGTGCTGTAGATGCCGACCAGGTTGCTGAGCGAGTAGGCGAGCGCGACCGGGTTGCCGAGCCGCCGGCGCAGCCGGATCGACTCCTGGAGCAGGGCGAGGGCGTCGTCGTACTGGGCCCGGCGGAAGTGGACCGAGCCGAGGTAGTTGGCGCTGATCGCCTGGCCGAGCTCGTCCCCCAGCCGGCGGGCGATCGCCCCGGCGGTGGTGAACAGCGCCCGGACGTCGTCGTTGTATCCGTCGCCGAACAGCTGCCGCCAGGCGGCCCGGCCCAGCTGCCAGGAGTATTCCGGCCGGCCCGCGTCGACCGCCGCCGCGACCAGGGAACCGAGGTAGGGACGCATTCGCTCGAGCCGGGCCGGTGGTTGGGCGATGGCGGCGACCAGGGTGGCCGCGGGAAGGCCGGGCACGCCGAGCTCGCGCATCATCGGCCGGCGGACCGGCTCGGGCACGGTGGCCAGGGCGGCGCCCAGCTCGAGGTCGAGCAGCCTCCCCAGCGCGGCCCGTCGCCCGCCGGTGGGCAGCTCGGCGGCGAGGGCCGACGCATATTCGTGGAGCAGGTCGTGCATCCGGAAGACGTCCGGCTCCGGCTCCTCGACCAGGTGCACGTCGACCAGATCGTCGAGCAGCTCCCCGGCCTCGCCGGCCGGCAGATCGGCGAGCGCGGCCACCGCGGGGACGTCGAACAACCGGCCCGGGTGCACGCCGAGCAGCCGGAACACCCGCTGGGCCGGCTGCGGCAGCTGGCCGAAGGAGAGCGCGAACGCCCCGGCCACCGTGCGGTCCTCGGCCGCCAGCTCGGGCAACGCGGCGTCGCCGACCCGCTTGACCAGATCGGCGACCTGCCAGCGCGGGCGGTGCGCGAGCCGAGCCCCGGCCAGCCGGATCGCGAGCGGCAGCCCACCGCAGCGCCCGACCAGATCGGCCGCCGCGCCCGGCTCGGCGAACACCCGGTCGCCGGCGATCCGCGCCAGCAACTCGACTGCCTCCGCCTCGTCGAGCACCGGCAGCGATTCCGGATGCGCGCCGTCCAGCCCGAGCAGCCGCCGCCGGCTGGTCACCAGCACCAGCGAACCGGGCGACGCCGGCAGCAGGTCGACGACCTGCCCGCTCGACGCGGCGTTGTCCAGGATCACCAGCGCCCTCCGCCGGGCCATCTCGGCGCGCCACAGGTGGACGCGCCCGTCCGAGTCGGCCGGCACCTCGTCGGCGCCGATGCCGAGCCGGCGCAGCAGCACCAGCAGGGCGCCCGCCGGGTCGAGCGGCTCCCGCTCGCTGTGCCCGTGCAGATCGATGTAGAGATGCGCGTCCGGGTAGCGTTCGCCCAGCTCGGCGGCCACATGCAGGGCGAGCGTCGTCTTGCCGCTGCCGGCCATGCCGTCGAGGGCGATCACGGCCGGTCCGCCTGCGGCGGCCCGCGCCGCTATCCGGGAGATCAGGTCGGTGCGGCCGGTGAAGTCGGCGACCGTACGCGGCAGGCTCCGCACCGGCCTCACCACTCGGGGTGGCGGCGCCGCCTCGCCGGCCAGCACCCGCCGGTGCAGCTCCTGCAGCGCCGGCCCCGGCTCGAGCCCCAGCTCCCCGCGCAGGGTCGACCGGACCCGTCGGAACTCGGCCAAGGCGTCGCCGGTCCGGCCCGCCCCGGCCAGCGCCCGGATCAGCTGGCCGCGCAGCCGTTCGCGCAGCGGAAACCGCTCGACGAGGTCGGTCAGTGGCCCGATCAGATCGCGTTCGTGCCCGGCCGCCAGTTCAAGCTCGGCCCAGTCCTCCAGCGCGGCGCCGCGCGCCTCGTCCAGGGCCACGGCCGCCCGGCGTACGGTCTCGCTCTCGATCCCGGAGAGCGCGTCGCCCCGCCAAAGATCGAGCCCCCGGCGCAGCAGCACCGCGTCGCCGTCACGGCGACCGGCCGCCGCCAGGCGGGCGAAGACCAGCGAGTCGAGATCATCCGGACCGATGGTGATCCGATAGCCGGCCGGGTCGCTCGCGATCAGCCCGGTGGCAGGGCCCGGCGCAGGCGCGAGACGCAGGTCTGCAGCTGGCCTCGCGCGGTGGCCGGTGGGTTGTCGCCCCAGACCGCTTCGATCAACGCTCCGGCCGGCACCACCCGGCCGGCCTGCAACAACAGCGCGGCCAGCACAACGCGGTCGCGGGAGGCCGTGACCGCGACCGGCCGGCCGTCCACAGTGACCGAAAGCGGCCCGAGGATGCGGAACCTCATGGCGCCGCCAGCCGGGCGGCCGCGACGTGCCGCTCCGGCACCTCGAGCCGGGTGAAGATCTCGACCGCGGCGAGCCAGTGCGACCGGGCCACCTCCGGATCGGTCGCGCAGTCGCCCAGGCCGAGGTGCGAGCGGGCGATCTCGGAGGGCTGGGAGACCGTCCGGGCGAGCTCGCCGGCCCGCCGGTGCAACTCGGCCGCGGCCACCGGGTCGCCGCCCTCGCGCCGGACAACGCCCAGCGTGTTGAACGCACGAGCCCGGAAGCGCACCTCTTCGGACTGGTCGAACATCTCCAGGGCCTGTTCGATCTGGTCGGCCGCGTCGGCGAAGCGGCCCCGCTCGCGCAGCACGTCGCCCAGCTCGGCCCGGGCCTCGGCGGCGACCTCCGGGTATTGGATCCGGATCGCCTGGCGCAGGATGATCCGCAACGCCCGCTCGGCGGCCGGCGGCGCGATCCGGCCGGCCCGCCGCCGGATCGTGATCAGGTTGAGCAGGCAGTGCACGATGTCGGTCTCGTCCTTGGCCCCGAGCCTGGCGCGCAGCCGCCGGCCCTGCAGACGCAGCGCCTCATCGAAGAACCCGAGCCGGTTCAGGCTCATCGCGCGGGAGTCCAGCCGCATCATCACGGCGTGCTCGTCGCCGGCGTGCTCGGCCAGCCGCAGCGCCTCCGCGGAGGTCGCCGCCGCCTCGACGAACCGGTCGGTGGCCGAATAGATCGCGCCCAGGTTGCCGAGCGAGAACGACAGGGGGACCGGGTCGCCGAGCGTCCGCCGGATCCGGATCGCCTCCTGCACCAGCGCCAGCGCGTCGTCGAACTGGGCCCGCCGGAAGTAGATCGACGCGAGATAGTTGGCGCAGGTCGCCTCCGCGGCACCGTTGCCGACGCGGCGCGCCTCGATCTGGGCCCGGGTGAACATCTCCCGGACCTCGTCGCCGTAGCCCAGAGTGGACAGTCGCCACCAGGCCGCCCGGGCGAACTGCCACGAATATTCGGACCGGCCGGCCGCGATCGCGGCCGTGATCAGCGCACCGAGGTAGAGGCGGCCGCGCTCCAGCCGGGCGCCCGGGTCGGCCACCGTCTCGGCCAGTTCGGCGCCGGGCAGCCCGGGCAGGCTCAACTCACGAAGGACCGATCGGAGCCGGGGCGCGGCGAGGGTACGCAGCGCCGCCCCCAGTTCGAGGTCGAGCAGCCGGTGCAGGGCCGACCGCCGCTCGTCCGGCGGCAGCTCGGCGGCGAGAGCCGACGCGTATTCGTGGAGCAGGTCGTGCATCCGGAAGACGTCCGGCTCCGGCTCCTCGACCAGGTGCACGTCGATCAGGTCGTCGAGCAGGTCGCGCGCCTCGTCCGGCGGCCGGCCGGTCAGGGCGGCCACCGCCGGGATGTCGAAGAGCCGGCCGGGATGCACACCGAGCAGCCGGAACGCCCGCCGCATCGGCTCCGGCAGCTGGCCGAAGGAGAGCGCGAACGCCCCGGCCACCGTACGGCTCTCGGCCGCCAGCTCGGGCAGCGCCGCGTCGCCGAACCGCTTGACCAGATCGGCGACCTGCCAGCGCGGCCGGTGCGCGAGCCGGGCCCCGGCCAGCCGGATCGCCAGCGGCAGCCCACCGCAGCGCCCGACCAGATCGGCCGCCGCGCCCGGCTCGGCGAACACCCGGTCGCCCGCGATCCGCGCCAGCAGCGCGACCGACTCGGCCTCGTCGAGCACCGGCAGCGACTCCGGGTGCACGCCGTCCAGCCCGAGCAACCGCCGCCGGCTGGTCACCAGCACCAGCGCCTCAGGCGAGGCCGGCAGCAGGTCGAGAATCTGGGCGCTGGACGCGGCGTTGTCGAGGATCAGCAGTGCCCGGCGCCCGGCCAGCTCGCCGCGCCACAGGTCGATCCGCTCGTCGAGCGACTCCGGCACCCGGTCGGCGGCGACGCCGAGCCGGCGCAGCAGCACCAGCAGGGCGGCCGCCGGGTCGAGGGGCGCGCGCTCGCTGTGCCCGTGCAGGTCGACGTAGAGGTGGGCGTCCGGGTAGCGGTCACCGAGCCGGGACGCCAGGTGCAGGGCCAGGGTGGTCTTGCCGCTGCCGGGCATGCCGTCCAGCGCCAGCACGGCCGGGCCGCCGGCGGCGACCCGGCGCAGCAGGCGGTCGATCAGCTCCTCGCGGCCGGTGAAGTCGGCGACCGTACGCGGAAGGCTCCGCACCACCGGCCGCTCGGACGTCGCGGCCGGCCCGGCTCCGCCGGACAGCAGCAGTTGATAGAGCTCCTGCAACGGCCGCCCCGGCTCGATGCCCAGCTCGTCGAGCAACTGGTCGCGGGCCAGCCGGAACTCGGCCAGCGCCTCCCCGGTGCGGCCGGCCGCGGCCAGCGCCCGCATCAGCTGACCGCGCAGGCGCTCGCGCAGCGGGAACCGCTTGGCCAGGTCGGTGAGCGGCCCGACCAGGTCGCGCTGGTGGCCGGCCGCCAGCTCGAGCTCGGCCCAGTCCTCGAGCGCCGCCTCGTGCTGCTCGTCCAGGGACGCGGCGGCACGGCGTACGGTCTCGCTCTCGACGCCGGAGAGCGCGTCGCCCCGCCAAAGATCGAGTGCCTCGCGCAACGGCGCGGGATCGCCGTCGCGGCGACCGGCCGCCGCGAGGCGGGCGAAAACCACCGAGTCCACATCGTCCGGACCGATATTGATCTGATATCCGGCCGGGTCGCTGCCGATCGTCTGAAACGGCAGAATCCTGCGCAAGCGCGAAATGCAATTCTGCAGTTGGCCCCGCGCCGTGGCCAGCGGTTCCTCACCCCACACGGCCTCGATCAGCGTGTCGACGCTCAGCACCCGCCCCGGGCTGAGCAGCAGCATGGCAAGGACGACCCGATCACGGGCCGCAGTGATGACCACGCTTTGTCCGTCGACAGTGACCGACAGTGGTCCGAGGATGCGAAACCGCATGACGCCCCCGAGATACCTGGCAGAACCGCCAGCCTAGTCCGGTCGGCGAGAGCGGGACGAGAGCCAATTGATAGCGGCGCCGGGCACGATAAACGAGCCGGCACGGTCCGCGGATTCGCCCCTGGCGGTCCGAGCCGGCTACGGGGATGGACTGGCTCGCCCGCGCCCCCAGATCGCGGGCGAGCCTGTTCGAACCGGGCCTTCGCGGGGCGGCCTCGACCGCCGGCCAATCGACCGGACCGGATGTCTCAGCCGGGACCGGACTCAGGCGGCGTTGATGATGTTCAAGACCCTTCGTGCCGCAAATACGCGCCCGTACTTGCGGCCGGTACGTTCCTCCAGGATGCCGAGCTTCACGAGACGTCTGATCGCCGTGTTCGCAGCCTGATAGGAGACCCCATATCTTTCGGCGGTAGGCGTGGCCGTGATCAATGGATACCCGAACAGGTCCTCGACGATCCGCACGGCCACACCGCGGACGTCGGCTTCGAGCAACTGGGCCAGCGCCTCATCTCGCCAGTCGTGCAACGCGTCGATCTTCTCCACGCCGCGTACCGCCTGCGCGCGCACCGCCTCCGAGAAGAAACGGATCCAAGGTTCGAAGTCGCCGGTAGCACTGACGGCGAGCAGGTGGTCCTGATACTGGCGCCTTCTGGCTTCGAGCCAGGGCGAAAGATTCAGCACCGGCACGCGCAGTTCGCCTCGATGGGCCAGCTGCAGAACGCACACGAGGCGGCCGAGGCGGCCGTTGCCGTCGTTGAAGGGGTGCAGCGTCTCGAACTGGTAGTGACCGAGGGCCATCTTGATCACCAATTGGATCGAGTCTTCGGCCATGAGCCATGAGGCCCAGTCGTCGATGCCGGCACGCAACTGATCGCCCGGCGGCGACGGCACAAACCGTGCGTCGTTCACCCGACCACCGCCCCCGCCGATGAACACCTGGGTTGTCCGGATCCGACCGGCGTCGTGCGAATCTCCGCGGGTGCCCCGAACAACCATCTTCTGCAGCTGCTCGAGCATCCCGACCGTGACAGGCTTGTCCTTGATCCACTCGAACGCGAGCTCCGCGGCCTCGACGTAGTTGTGGACTTCCGCTACCGACGCAGTGAGCTGGTCGCGGTGGAGAAAGTCAGCCTCGAGTACGTCATCGAGCGCCGCATAGGTGCCTTCGAGCGCCGACGTGCTGACGGCTTCCTGCCGGATCGCAGGCCGTGCGAGCAGCCCGGGGTTGGGAAGCCGGAAAGCAGCCTGGTCGAGACGGGCGACCGCCACCGCCGCGTCGGTCACCGCCAGGTACGTCTCCTGCCCGAGGTCAAGCCTGGTCGGCAGCGGATCAGGTATGAAGGCCGAGCAGTCGTAACTCTCGTGGAACCGGGGATCCCATCCGGTGATCCGGACAAGTGATCCCACAGGTGACGATCGGAACGTAGCGTCATCCATGATTTAAAGTAAACCACGGAAAACTTGAAAATCGGACCCGACTTTTCAAGCCTGGATGGCATAGCCGAGCCCGGATTCCAAGTTTGCTGGGCGTAACTTGAAATTACGCCGCTGAAATTCAACCACCGTGCGTGAGGCGATTCACCGAGTCAGGGGCGGGCGCCGATCCGCAGGACGCTCTTCGGGCGGGTGACCTCGGCGAAGAAGTCGTTGCCCTTGTCGTCGACGACGATGAACGCCGGGAAGTCCTCGACCTCGATTTTCCAGACCGCTTCCATGCCCAGCTCGGGGTATTCGAGGACCTCGACGTGCCGGATGCAGTCCTGGGCCAGCCGGGCCGCCGGGCCGCCGATCGAGCCGAGGTAGAACCCGCCGTACGCGTTGCAGGCCTGGGTCACCTGGGCCGAGCGGTTGCCCTTGGCCAGCATGACCAGCGAGCCGCCCGCGGCCTGGAACTTCTCGACGTACGAGTCCATCCGCCCGGCCGTGGTCGGGCCGAACGAGCCGGACGCGTAGCCCTCCGGGGTTTTCGCCGGGCCGGCGTAGTAGACCGCGTGGTCCTTCAGGTATTGCGGCATCGGTTCGCCCGCGGCCAGCCGCTCGGCGATCTTGGCGTGGGCGATGTCGCGGGCCACCACCAGTGGGCCGGTCAGCGACAGCCGGGTCTTGACCGGGTATTGCGAGAGCTCGGCCCGGATCTCGGCCATCGGACGGTTGAGGTCGACCTTGACCACCGGGCCCTCGTCGAGTTCGACGTCGGGCAGGAAGCGGGCCGGGTCGGTTTCGAGCCGTTCGAGCCAGACGCCGGACGGCGTGATCTTGGCGAGGGCCTGCCGGTCGGCCGAGCAGGAGACCGCGATCGCGACCGGGCACGAGGCGCCGTGCCGGGGCAGGCGGATCACGCGGACGTCGTGGCAGAAGTAACGCCCGCCGAACTGGGCGCCGATGCCGAAGTCGCGGGTCAGTTCGAGGACCGCCGCCTCCAGCTCGACGTCGCGGAAGCCGTGCGCCGACATGGTGCCGTGGCGGGGCAGGTTGTCGAGGTATTTGGCGCTGGCCAGCTTGGCCGTCTTCAGCGCGTATTCGCCGCTGGTGCCGCCGATGACCACGGCCAGGTGGTAGGGCGGGCAGGCCGAGGTGCCGATCAGGCGGAGCTTCTCGTCCAGGAATTCCATCATGCGCGCCGGGTTGAGCAGCGCCTTGGTCTCCTGATAGAGGTACGACTTGTTGGCCGAGCCGCCGCCCTTGGCCATGTAGAGGAACTTGTAGGCATCGGGTTGGCCGCCCGGGTCTTCGGCGTAGAGCTCGATCTGGGCCGGCAGGTTGGAGCCGGTGTTGCGCTCGTCCCACATGGTGAGCGGCGCGAGCTGCGAGTAGCGCAGGTTGAGCCGGGTGTAGGCCTGGTAGACGCCCTGCGCGATGGCTTCTTCGTCGGTGCCGTCGGTCAGCACGTGCCGGCCGCGCTTGCCCATCACGATCGCGGTGCCGGTGTCCTGGCACATCGGGAGCACCCCGCCGGCCGCGATGTTCGCGTTGCGCAGCAGGTCGAGGGCGACGAACCGGTCGTTCGCCGAGGCCCTCGGGTCGTCGATGATCGATCGCAGCTGGGTCAGGTGGGCCGGCCGCAGGTAGTGCGCGATGTCGTGCATCGCCTCGGCGGTGAGCTGGGTGATCGCGGCCGGGTCGACGGTCAGGAACTGCCGTCCGCCGGGCCCGCTGACCACGTCCACGCCCTCGTCCGTGACCAGACGGTACTCGGTCAGGTCGTCGCCGAGCGGCAACAGCGGCGAGTACGAGAATGCGGCGCCTCTGCTCATGAGCGGAAAGCCTAGGCCAGCCGCCAGGCGAACTGCGAACCACTCCCGCGTTGGCCGGATACCAGTTCGGTTAACGGAACGGTAGGTACGCCATGTCGCGCCCGGAAACGACGATCAGACCGGCGGTGCCGACGGTGAAGACCTTGGCGTCGGTCTTGATATCGACCAGCACCGATCCGCTGCGCGGATCGAGCGCCACCACCCGGCTCGGCTTGGCGGTGACGACGATCGACGCGTACGGGGTGACGGCCGCCGAGACGTTCGCTCCGACGGCCCGCCGCCAGGCCGTTCCCCCGGTCGAGAAGGACATCGCGCGCACGCTCCCGTGGTCGGCGCTGCGGATCAGGGCGTACGCGTCGTTGACCGAGAGCACGTTCTCGCCCTTGTCACCGTGCCAGAGGACCCGGCCGTCGTGGGCCGCGATCAGCTCCTCCCGGCCGACCGGGTCGACCCCGAGCACCACGTCCTGCCCGCCGGCCGGATCGCGGTCCTGCTTGCATCCCGACCCGTTCCCGGCGGTCCTCAGGTTGAGACCGTCGCGTTTCCAGATCGTCTGCCCGCCCGGTGGGTCGATGGCGACGACGCCGTAGTAGCAGGTGCCGTCCCCGGCCGTACCCGTGACCGTGAGCACCCGCCCGCCGACCACCACCACCTTCTGCCCGGCACCCGGGGTGACCGTTTCGGAGACCTTGCCCGTCGCGGTGTTGATCACCCGGACCTTGCCGTCGTCGGGCAGGCCGATCAGTCCGGGCATCTCGCCCCGCCCGGCCACGTCGTCGTCGATGCTCTTGCCGGTGAGCTGCCTGGTGTCGGGCAGGTCGGGGTTGGCGGCGTCGAGCACGAAGCCGATTCCGCCGGTGCTCACCTGCCATCGCGGCTGGGTGCCGTTGGGCGACCACGCGGTGAGCGTGCAGTCGCTGCCTTTGGCGCAGGCCAGGTCGAGGATCGCGTCCTGGTAGGTCCAGACCGCGGTGGCCGAGGTGTCGGCCCGTTTGACGGCGCCGCTGCGCGGGTCGAGCACCTGGTAGCCCTTGGTCAGCAGGCGGCCGGTGACGACCACGGCCTCGCTGCCCTGGCCGGCCACGGAGGCCCAGTCGGCGTCGGATTTCCAGAGCTGCACCCCGGCGCCGAGGCCGTAGGCCTCGACCGAGGTCCGGTACGAGACGATCACGGCGTCGTCGGCGATCTGCACCTTCTGCGGGCTGCCGCCGATCCGCTGTTGCCACTGCGACGCTCCGGCGGCGATCGGGCTGCTGGTGTTGAACCAGTTCCACAGCTTGGGCCAGGGATTCCAGGTGTGGGTGGTGGCCAGCACGATCAGAATGATCACGACGGCGAGCAAGTAGGACTTCCACCTGCCCTGGGCCATGTGGAGCAAGGTAGCCAGGTCGCCGGGCCGAGCGAAGGATCTTCATATGCCCGTGTCGATCGCTTATGTCTGGGATGCCGCTTTGACCAGTGGCAGCGTGCGGTACGGAATCAGCTCGGCCAGGGCGATGATCGTCGACGCCCGGACGATGCCCCCGTAGCCCACGATCTGATCGATCACCCGCTGGAGGTCGGCGTTCGAGCGGGCCACGATGCGGCACAACAGGTCGCCGCTGCCGGTGATCGTGTGCGCCTCGAGCACCTCCGGGATGTCGGCGAGGTGCCGGGCGACCTTGACGTGCCCGTAGCGCTGGCTGATCTCCAGCGTCACGAAGCTCATCACCCCGAAGCCGATCACGGCCGGGGAGACCTCGGGGCCGAAGCCCAGGATCGCGCCCCGCGCGATCAGCTTGTCGAGCCGGGCCTGAACGGTCCCGCGCGCCACGGCGAGACGCCGCGACAATTCCAGTACGCCGATCCTCGGTTCCGTTCTCAGCAGTTGCAGGAGCCGTGCATCGAGGTCGTCGAGCTGGACAGATTGCTCAGTCATTCTCCCGTTCTACCGGACGAATTGCGCAGGCTGACCATCTTTTCAGCCAACTGTTGCCCAGCGCAGGATCGACGACGAGCCTCAGTCCATGACGCAGAGCCTCCGAGGCGGCTTCGCCGCACTGCAAGACGAAAACCCGGCGAAGATGGAAAGCGCCACCGAGACCGTCGACGTCTTCCCGGTCAAGGGCGTCGACTACCTGCAGTTCCTGGTGGGCAACGCGAAACAGGCGGCCCACTACTACTCGACCGCGTTCGGCATGACCTGCGTGGCTTACCGCGGTCCCGAACAGGGCTATCGCGACCAGGCCGAATATGTGCTGGTCAGCGGCTCCGCCCGCTTCCTGATCACCGGGGCCGTGCACGCCGGGGCCTTCGGCGCTGATCACGTGACCGCGCACAGCGACGGCATCTACGACATCGCCATCGAGGTCCCGGACGTCGACGCGGCGTTCAAGCACGCGGTCTCCACCGGCGCCCGCGGGGTGACCGAGCCGCACGATCTGACCGATTCGCACGGCACGGTGCGCATCGCGGCCATCGCCACGTACGGCGACACGATCCACTCGCTGGTCGACCGGTCCCGCTACGACGGGCCGTTCCTGCCCGGCTTCGTGACCCGCGACCCGATCGTGGCCCCGCCTTCGAAACGCTATTTCCAGGCGGTCGACCACGTGGTCGGCAACGTCGAGCTCGGCAAGATGGACGAGTGGGTCGAGTTCTACGGCCGGGTCATGGGCTTCACCAACATGGCCGAGTTCATCGGCGACGACATCGCCACCGACTACTCGGCCCTGATGTCCAAGGTCGTCGCGGACGGCCACCGCAAGGTCAAGTTCCCGCTGAACGAGCCGGCGGTGTCCAAGCGCAAGTCGCAGATCGACGAATACCTGGAGTTCTACGGCGGCCCCGGCGCGCAGCACATCGCGATCGCCACCAACGACATCCTCCGCAGCGTGGACGCCATGCGCGCGGCCGGCGTCGAGTTCCTCGACACACCCGACTCCTACTACGACGACCCGTCGCTCCGGGCCCGCATCGGGCAGGTCCGGGTGCCGATCGAGGAGCTCAAGAGGCGCGCGATCCTGGTCGACCGGGACGAGGACGGCTACCTCCTGCAGATCTTCACCAAGCCGGTGCAGGACCGGCCGACCGTGTTCTTCGAGCTGATCGAGCGGCACGGGTCGCTCGGCTTCGGCAAGGGCAACTTCAAGGCACTCTTCGAGGCCATCGAGCGGGAGCAGGAGCTTCGCGGCAACCTGTAACACTGAGCACGTGATGCCACCACCTGGGTGCAACCTTCTTCCGACCGCGGCGTTCGTCCGGTTCGCGGCCCAGGTGGTGTTTCCCGGCGGCCGGATTCCGCGGCGAGCCCCGCAGGGCAAGGCCGCCCCGACCGTGGTCGTTAAGGTTTCCGCATGAGTTCGCTGCCCGCCGGTTGGTACAAGGACCCGGCCGACACCACGACCCAGCGCTACTGGGACGGTGAAGGCTGGCTGGGGAAAGCCATCCCCGCCGACGCGGTCCCGCCCGACGGGCCTCCCCCGGTCGAGGAGGAGCCGCCACCTTCGGAGGCCGCCGCGTCGATCTCCGGCGAGCCGGTGAAGCCGGGCTGGCCGGGCCAGCAGCTCCCTCCGGGCAATCCGCCCGGCTGGGGCACGCCGCCCGGTCCGCCGCCGGCCGGTTGGGGCACGCCCCCGGCCCAGCCCCCAGCCGGTTGGGGCACGCCCCCGGCCCAGCCCCCGGCCGGTTGGGGCACGCCCCCGGCCCAGCCCCCAGCCGGTTGGGGCACGCCCCCGGGCCAGCCCCCGGCTGGCTGGGGCACGCCTTCCGCTCAGACCCCACCCGGTCAGGTCCCGCCTGGTCAGCCGCCGACTGGATGGGGCACGCCTCCCGGTCAAGTTCCCCCGCCCGGCTGGGCACCTCCCGCTTACGGCCAGATGCCCCCTCCGGGCTGGGCACCCCCGCCCGGCTGGACCCCGCCGCCCGGCTGGCAGCCCCCGCCCGGCATGCGGATGGCCGCCTTCCCGTTCGCGGTGCAGGCGCGCCCGCACGGCTACGCGCTGGCCGGCCTCGGCCGCCGCCTCGTCGCCCGGCTGATCGACATCTTCGCCGTGCTGCTGCTCAACGTGGTCGTGAACGGCTACTTCGCATACCAGTGGTTCCAGGAGTTCCGCCCGATCTGGCACGACACGGTCAACCAGATGGCCAACGGGGGCAGCAGCCTCAACACCGAGCCCGCCACCCCCCGTATGAACGAGCTCACCTTGATCATGCTGGCCGTGGCGACCCTGCTCTGGCTGGCCTACGAGGCGCCCGCGATCGCCAGCCGCGGCCAGACCCTGGGCAAACGCATCATGCGCATCAAGGTCGTGGCGGTCGAGAGCACCGCGCCGCTCGGCTTCCACCGCGCGTGGAGGCGCTGGCTGCGCCTGGGCATCTGGACGCCGGCCTGGAGTTGTTTCGGCCTGGGCCTGCTCGCCCAACTCATCGACTCGCTGTCGCCGACGTTCGACCCGCTGCTGCGGCAGGCCTTCCACGACAAGGTCGCCGGCACGGTCGTCATCGAACTGCCGCCCGGCGGCGCACCCCCGGTCGACGTCACGACCGGTGCCGGCTCCACTTCTTCCTCATCGGAGGGACGATCATGACCCGCTTGACTCGCGCCGACCTGGACGGCCTGCCCAGCTACGTGCCCGGCCGCAGCCTCGCCGACCTGACCCGCGAACTGGGCATCGCCGAGGCGATCAAGCTGGCGAGCAACGAGGTCCCGTACGGCCCGCTCCCGGGCGTCGTCGAGGCGGTCACCGAGGTCATGCTGGGCTCGCACCGCTACCCCGACATGGGCGTGGTCGAACTGCGCGACGCGCTGGCCGACCGCCTGGGCGTCGCCGCCGACCGCATCGTCACCGGCTGCGGCTCGGTCGCCCTGGCCGAAACCCTGGTCAAGGCCACCTGCCTCCCCGGCGACGAGATCGTCTACGCCTGGCGCTCCTTCGAGGCCTACCCGATCGTGGCGGCCGGTGTCGGCGCGACCAGCGTCCGCATCCCCAACACCGCCGACCACGGCCACGACCTGGCCCGGATGGCCGACGCGATCACCGAGCGGACCCGCCTGGTGATCGTCTGCAACCCGAACAACCCGACCGGCACCGGCCTCCGCAAGGCCGAGATCGACCGCTTCCTGTCCCGCGTCCCGTCGGACGTCCTGGTCGTCCTCGACGAGGCCTACCGCGAGATGGTCACCGACCCCGACGTGCCGGACGCCATGCGCACGTACGCCCACCGCCCCAACGTGGTCGTCCTGCGCACGATGAGCAAGGCGTGGGGCCTGGCCGGGCTGCGCATGGGTTACCTGGTGGCGCAGCCCGAGGTGGCGGCCGCGATCCGCAAGGTCCTCACCCCGTTCTCGACCAGTCTGGTCGCCCAGGCCGCCGCCCTGGCCGCCCTGCGGCAGGAAGACGAGGTGAAGCGCCGCTGTGCCCTGGTCGTGGCCGAACGCGACCGGGTCACGGAGTCCCTGCGCAAGCTGGGCGTCGACGTCCCCGACTCGCAGGCCAACTTCGTCTGGCTCCCCCTGGGCGACGGCGCGGCCGCCTTCGGCACGGCGTGTGAGAACCGCGGCGTCATCGTCCGCGCCTTCCACCCGGACGGCGTGCGGGTCACGATCGGCACCCCGGCCGAGAACGACCAGTTCCTGGCCGCCGCCGAGGCCGCCCTGGAGCAGCCCGCCTGATACGACGGCCGAGGCCTAGGCCGACATGCCGGCCAGCTCAGCCTCCGCGCGATGATGATCTTCCGCGGTGAGGCGGGCCGGGAAGACCTGCCGGGCGAACACGACGGCCACGCACGCCACCAGAGCCAGCGAAGCGGTCAAGACCGGCAGCCAGCCCAGCCACCCCGCCCGCACGAAGCGCTCCCCCGCGAACGCCCCACTGCCGATCCCGACCTGGAAGGCCACGACGTACAGCGCCGACGCCGCGTCCCGGGCCCGCGGCGCGACCCGCAACACCGTCGCCTGCAGGCACGCCGGGATGGCGGTGAACGCGCCACCCCACAGCAATGTGCAGATCCACGTCGGCACCGCGCCGAGCCGGGGCGCCAGCAGGGCGACCGCCACCACCATCGTCGCCAGCACTCCGCTCAGGAGCACCCCCGGCCGCCGGTCGATGTGCCGTCCGATCAGGAAGTTGCTGACCAGCCCGGCCGCCCCGAACCCGAGCAGCAGGGCGCTCAGCGAAATGCCTTGCAGCCCGCCGTCCCGCAAAGCGAGCGGCGCCAGATATGTGTAAGCCGCGAAGTGTCCGACCACCATCACGGTGGTGATGCCACAGAGCAGCGCGACCTTGCGGTTGCCGAAGACCCGCACGGCCGAACGCAACGATTCCCCGGGCCGCGCCGCCAGGTCGTGGGGCAGAGGAGCCAGCGCCGGCAACACGCGCAGCAGGGCGAGCACGCTCAGGACCCCGCCCACCGCCATCGCCCCGACCGCGACGCGCCAGCCCAGCCACTGGCCCAACGCCGTACCCAGAGGAACGCCGAGCACGATGGCCAGCGAGTTGCCGATGAAGACCAGCGCCGTCGCCTTGCCGGACTGGCCGGGCGGCGCCAGCCGCGCGGCGACCGGCGCGAGCACCGACCAGAAGACGCCGTGGACGAGCGCGCAGACCAGCCGGGCCAGCACCAGGGTGAGGAAGGTCGGCGCGAACGTGGCGAGGCCCTGCGAGACCGCGAAGATCGCCACGGTGACCGCGATCAGCAGATGCCGGGGGACGCGCATGGTCAGCGCGGTGAGCGGGATCGTGCTGAGCCCGGCCACGACGGCATAGCTGGTGAGCAGCAACCCGACCGAGGCCTCGTCGACTTTGAGACCATGGGCGATCTGCGGCAGCAGACCGACCGGGAGTGTCTCGGCGGTGACGAAGAAGAAGGCGGAGACGCCGAGCACCGTCAGGGCCGGCCGGTTCAGGTGCATGCCCGCAGAATAAGCTCTGCTCCAGAGCAAAAAGAAGGGAACGAGGGAGCTGTGACGACGCGCTCAACCGAACTGCTCCGCGTCGCCCACGCCCATCCCGGGGTGACCAGGGCCGATGCGGCCCGGATGCTCGGGGTCGGCACCGGTGCGGCGACGGAGATCGTCGCACGGTTGACCGAGGCGGAGCTCCTGGCCGAGGCGCCGGCGGCGCGCAGCGGCGGGCGGGGCCGCCCGACGACCATGCTGGTTCCGCACCCCGACGGGCCGCTCGTGCTGGCCGCCGAGATCACCCAGGAGGTGTGGCGGGTCCAGGTGGTCGAGCTGGGCGGCAACGTCCTGGCCACCGCGGGCGAGGAACACGACGGCGCCGCGTGGGCCGAGGTCGCCGCGCCGCTCACCGCCGCGATCGGCGACTTCCGGGACCGGTACGCGGGCCGCCCGCGCGCGCTCGGCCTCTCCGCCCCGGGCACGGTCTCTCCCGGCCTGCGCCTCGACGCGGCCAACCTCAAGTGGCGCGACGTCGACCTGCGCACGCTGTGGCCCGGACTCTTCGTGGCCGGCAACGACGCCACGCTGGCCGCCTCGGCCGAGTCCCGCCGGGGCGCCGCCACCGGCGCCGCGGTCGCCCTGCACCTGCGCATCGAGGCCGGCCTCGGCGGCGCCGTCGTCGACCACGGTCAGGTGCTGGTCGGTGCCACCGGCGCGGCCGGCGAGTTCGGGCACATGCCGTTCGGCGACCCGGCGGTCGCCTGCCCGTGCGGCGCCCACGGCTGCTGGGGTACGGCGGTCGACGGCTCCGCCCTGGCCCGGCTCCTGGGCCGTCCGACCCCGCGCGACCAGGTCACCTTCGCCCGCCGCGCGATCACGTCGCCGACCGCCGAGGAGCGCCCGGCCGTCTCCGCGATCGCCCGCAACCTCGGCCGCGGCATCGCGGGCCTGGTCAACGGCGTCGATGCCGACCTCGTCACGCTCGGTGGCCTCGGCGTCGACCTGCTCAGGTCGGCCCCCGACGACCTGCGCGACGCCTATCTGGCCGGCCTGATGGCCTACCGCCGCGACGACCCGCCACCGATCGTCCCGGCCGCCCTGGGCGACGACGGCCCGATCGCCGGCGCGGCCGAGGAGGCCTGGTCGGCCCTGCTGGTCACGCTGGGCTGACCGCGTACAGCTTCCCGGTCCGCTTGGCGAACATCTGCCGGTCGGTGTAGTCGGCGGTGACCGCGTAGAGCGTCCCGTCGTCGGCGAGCGCACAGTCGAACGCCCCGTCGGCGAAGCCGACTTTCCGCACCACTTCGCCGCCCTCCCGCACCAGCACGCACTGGCGGTTGGGCACGTCGGCATACCAGAGGGCACCACTCGGATCGAGGCAGATGCCGTCGGGCGCCGAACCTTCGACCGCCGCCCAGACCCGCCGCCGGCTCAGCGAGCCATCCGCCCCGATGTCGTACGCGGTAAGCCGGCCCGCATGCGACTCCGCCACGATCAGCGTCGAGTCGTCCCCGGTGACCGCCATCCCGTTCGGAAACCGCAGCCCGTCCGCCACCGGCCGGACCACCCCGTCGGTTCCCACCACGGCGATGATCCCCGGCTGCTCCTCCCCGCCCGGAAAGTCGTAGCCGATGTTGTTGACGAAGAGGTTGCCCCGCGAGTCGGCCGCGACGTCGTTCCACGGATGCACCCCGTCGACCCCACTCAGGTCGGCCCACCGCTCCCCGCCGCGGGTGACAACCGCCTGCCGCCCCTCGACAACCAGCAACTCACCGCCGGGCGTCCACTCCAGACAGAACGGCAGCCCTTCGACCCGGCCCTGCACCTGAGCCTTCCCGTCGACGACCCGAACGACCTCCCCGGCACCCCAGTCGGAGAACCAGAGTTCGCCGTCATGCCAGCGAACCGACTCCCCCATCACGATCCCGCCCAGCACGACCTCAGGTTGTCCCATGCAGGCGAGATTACCGAGCTAGCGGCCGATCTTGCTCAGGCTTCCAGACCACGTCGTGAGCCGCTGGGTCTTGTACAACGCACGCTCGGGGAACTCGTTCGGTAGGCCGGTAGCCCCGCAGGTACCGAGCCTCGACGATCTCGCGCCACGTCATGGCCCGGCTGCCGGTCGGCTCAAGCCTGAGCAGCCGTCACAGCGCGGCGATGAGGACCGTCTCCGGGGTGAAGTAGTGGTCGGGGGCGTCGGCGTCGGCGGGGCCGTCGGCGGTCAGGCGCTCGATCGCCACGTAGCCGTCGGCGACGGCGGACAGGCCGGGCTTCCAGGTCAGTTTCTCGGTGCCCACGGCCAGCGGGAAGTCGACCGTCGCGCCGCCGCTCCGGGGATCGATCTCCCGCAGGTGGCGGCTCGCCGTCAGGACGATCGCGCGGTCGCGCCAAAAGCCCAGCACCTGGTCGCCCGGCGGGGGAACGAAGGCCGGCTCCCGCGCCGGCATCAGGGCGGTCGTCGTCCACGACCGGCCCGTCGAGTCGCGCATGCCGGGGCAGGCCGAGAGGGCCGGCCCGCAGGCGACCGGGGCGAACGTGCCCGGCGGCCACGACGCGACCGGGCGGCCGGTCGCGGTGTCGAGGGCGCTGGCCGGGCAGACGTACGCCCCTCCGGCCGTGACGAAACCCTGGGCGCACGCCGGCGCCGTCCAGAGGCGGGTGCCGGTGGCCGCCGCGTACGCGATCAGGCTGGATCCGGCCGTGACCAGCACCGATGAGGGGGTGACCCGGAGCCCGGCCGGCGCCCAGACGGTCGAGGCGCCGGTTTTGTGGCCGTCGAAGGCGGGCGCCGGCGGGCCGGAGGTCCGCCAGGCGATCTTGCCGGTGCGGGCGTCGATCGCGACGAGGTCGCCGTCCGACCAGCGGGTGACCACCGTGTGGCCGGTCGCCGCCACCCCGGAGACCTGTTGCGGCCAGCGCCGGTAGGACCAGACCGCGGTGTACGTCGTCTTCCCGTCGGCCGGCGCGTCGGCCCGCACCTCGCGCTCGGCGGCGTAGACGCGCACCAGCCCGTCGACGATCAGCGGCGCCATCGCGGTCTTTCCGGTCACGCCGGGTGTGTGCGCGGAGGGGGTTGTGAGGGGGCCGCTGACCGGGGCAAGGACCTCGGCCGGGCCCAGCACCCGCCAGCCGATCAGCGCCGCCGCCGCGGTCAGCACGACCACCAGCAGCGATCGCACCCACATCCGGCCCATTCGGAGCAGGGTAATTCAGGCCGCGTCGGCCAGATCGTCCAGGTCGCGGCGGAGGGCCGAGGAGGCCGTCTCGGCGGCCAGCGCGCCGAAGATCCAGGTCAGGAAGCGTCCGGCCGGTGCCGTCGGCGTGCCGTCCTGGGTGACCGTGACCAGCGTGCCGCCCCGGCGACGCTGGAACGTGTAGGTCATGCGGTAGTCGGCGCCGGTGCCGGGCGAGGTGACGACGAACCGTTCCGGTTCGACCGCCTCGATGACCCGGAACTCCTCGGTGACCGCGTCACCGCCGGCGGCCGTGCGCGTCTCGGCCCAGACCGTGCCGGCCCGGAAGGGCCCCGGTGTGCGCAGTTCGGCCCGCCGAACCGCGGTGAGCCAGCCGGCCCGCCCGGGCACGTCGGTGACCACGCGCCAGACCGCTTCGACCGGGGCGTCGATCGTCCGGGCCACCGCTACCGTCGACATAGCGTGACCCTATCGCTACGAGGCCGCCGGCCGGATGGTCCCGGTGACCGAACCCAGGCCGATTTCGACGCCGGCCGCGCCGATCGTGGTGCCGGCGATCGTGACCCGGTCGCCGTCGAGCAGGAAGCCGCGGGTGGTGCCGTCGGCCAGCTTGACCGGTTCGGTGCCGTTGCGGGTCAGCTCCAGGAACGATCCGACCTGGTCGCGGGACGAGCCGGAGACCGTGCCCGAGGCGTAGAGGTCGCCGGTCCGCACCGACGCGCCGTTGCTGGTCAGGTGGGCCAGCTGCTGGGCCGCGGTCCAGTACATCCCGGCGAACGGCGGCGACGACACGCGGGTGTCGTTCCAGTCGACGGTCAGCCGCAGGTCGAAGCCGGGGCCGGGCGGCATCAGGTAGTCGTGCGGCGGCGGATCTTGAGGCGCCGGGGCCGCCGGGGCGAGCGCGGCCAGCGGCACCACCCAGGGCGAGATCGAGGTGGCGAACGACTTGCCGAGGAACGGGCCGAGCGGCCGGTATTCGAATGCCTGGATGTCGCGTGCCGACCAGTCGTTGAGCAGCACCACGCCGAACACGTGGTCGGCGAAGTCGGTCGTGCGGATGTGGCGGCCGGGCACGCCGACCACGAAACCCACCTCGGCCTCGATGTCGAGCCGCTGCGAGGGGCCGAAGACGCCGTCGGCCAGCTGCCCGGACGGCCGTTCCACCGTGGTGCCGGAGACGATCACAGTGGCCGAGCGCCCGTGATAGCCGATCGGCAGCCGCCGCCAGCTGGGTGAGAGGCCGGGCGACTGCGGCCGCAGGATCTGGCCGACGTTGAGCGCGTGCTGTTCCGACGAATAGAAGTCGGTGTAGTCGGCGACCTCGAACGGCAGGTGCAGCCGCACCTCCTCGAGCGGCGTCCGCGCGGCCCCGGCGGTCACGTGGGCGGTCGCTTCGGCCCGCGCGGCGGTCCACGCCGGACGCCCGGCCGCGAGCAGCGGATTCAGGGTCTCGGCCGCGAGAAGACCGCCTAACGGCGAAAGATCAACAACATCGGACCCCAGCCGTACGCCGATCCGACGGGTCCCGTCGTCGCCGCTGAACACCCCGTAGGGCAGGTTTTCGATGCCGTACCGGCTCACTCGTAACCACCGTTGATCAGGCCGAGCCGCACCAGCTCGGTCAGCGGTTCCACGACGTTGGCCGCGCCGAAGCCGACGAAGAGCGGCCGCGAGCCGTCCCGTCGGCTGCGGGCCGGCTCGACCAGCGGCAGCGGATGGGTCGCGGCCAGGGCCTCGGCGACCTCGGCCACCTCGCCGCCGTCGCTCGCCAGCACCGCGCCGGCGAGCACGTTGAGGAAACCGTGATGGGTGAAGCCGGTCTCCGGGTCGGTGTGCCGGATCGCGTGGCGCATGCTCGCGGCCAGCCGGAACGGCAGCTCGCGATCGCGGCAGGCGCAGATCACGGCGGCCAGCTCGACCGGGGTCGGGAACAGCTCGGCGGCCAGCCCGCCGACCCGGAACTTGGGGGCGATCCGCAGGCCGTCACCGCGCGCCTCGGCGACCGCGTCGAGGGCGGCCAGCAGTCCCCAGCTGAGCGGGATCTCGGCGTACACCTGAAGGTCTTTGTCCTGCCCGGCGAGCGTGCGCAGCGCGGCGAGCCCGGGCTGCGGGTCTTCCCCCCGGCGGGCGACCGCTGCCTCGAGGTGGAAGACGACCGCGCCAGCCGCCCGCAGCTTCTCGACCGCGATCGGCAGCGCGCTGACCGCGAGGTCGCCGAGCAGGGCGACCGGCAGGTCCTGGGCGGGCGCCGCGGCGCCGATCGCCGAGGCCGGGACCAGCAGCGGACCGAGGAGTCCGGCGTACCAGGCGGTGCGGTGTTCGGCATGTTTGGCGTAGGCGTCGGGGAGGCTGGTGAAGCTGGGCGGGAGCAGGGATGCGTCATCCACCAGCCCGGCGAACAGCGTTGGTACCAGCGTTGACACGAACCTGAACCTAATGGACGCTTCGAATGACGGACAACCACGTCCGGTATGTCAGTTTTTTACTTAGGTGGGAGGCGACGATGCCGTACTACCGCAGCGTCGGGGAGGTGCCCCACAAACGGCACACCCAGTTCCGGCGTCCCGACGGGGGTCTCTATTCCGAGGAGCTGATGGGCCAGGAGGGCTTCTCCTCCGACTCCTCGCTGCTCTATCACCGGCACGCGCCGACCGCGATCGTCTCGGCCGACATCTACACGCCGGCCCCGCACAAGCAGTCGGCCAACCTGCCGCTCAAGCCGCGGCACCTGCGCACGCACAAGCTCGACCACGGCTCGTCCGACGCGGTTCTCGGGCGCCACCCGCTGCTCGCCAACAACGACGTACGCATCGGCTACGTCGTCGCCGACCAGCCGTCGCCGCTCTACCGCGACGCGATCGGCGACGAATGCCTCTACGTCGAAGAGGGCAGCGCGACCGTCGAGACGACGTTCGGCGCGCTGACCGTCGGCGCCGGCGACTACGTGATCATCCCGACCTCGGTCGTGCACCGGATCGTGCCCGACGGCCCGGTCCGCCTGCTGACCATCGAGGCGACCGGCCACATCGGACCCCCGAAGCGCTACCTCTCGGTGCGCGGCCAGTTCCTCGAGCACGCGCCCTATTGCGAGCGCGATCTCCGGGCGCCGTCGTCGGTGATCGACGTCGACGAAACCGACGTCGAGGTCTACGTGAAACACCGCGCCGGCTGGACCCGGCACGTCTATGCGCACCACCCGTTCGACGTGGTGGGCTGGGACGGCTGCCTCTACCCGTGGGCGTTCTCGATCCACGACTTCGAGCCGATCACCGGGCGCGTGCACCAGCCGCCGCCGGTGCACCAGACGTTCGAGGGGCCCAACTTCGTCGTCTGCTCGTTCGTACCGCGCAAGGTCGACTACCACCCGCTGGCGATCCCGGTGCCGTACAACCATCACAACGTCGACTCGGACGAGATGATGTTCTACACCGGCGGCAACTACGAGGCCCGCCGCGGCTCCGGCATCGAGCAGGGGTCGATCTCGCTGCACCCGTCCGGGTTCACGCACGGGCCCCAGCCGGGTGCCGTCGAGCGGGCGATCGGCGCCGAGGCATTCGACGAGCTGGCCGTCATGGTCGACACGTTCCGGCCGCTCGACCTGTGCGAGGCCGCGTTCGAGGTGGAGGACAGCGCGTACGCCTGGACCTGGAACCGCTGAAAGCGAAGGGGAGCCGGCAGGCCGGCTCCCCCGCGCTTTTTACCCGATGTGGTACGGGTCGCCGTAGGTCTTGAAGTCGAGCGGCGTGTTCAGGTCGAGGTTGCCGGCGTTGAGGAAGACGCGCTGCTCGGTGTCGACACGCGAGGTGTCGTCGTGAGCGGCCTCCTTCTTCATCTCGATCACCCGCTCGTTCAGGTACGCCTGCAGGTACGCGGTCTCGTTGCCGCCCTGGGACGGCGGCTTCGCGTCCTTGATCGCCCGAGCCCGGATCTGCTGCTCGCCCTCGAAGCCGTGCATGACCGCGGCGTCGTAGTACGCGAACTGGCCGAGCGCCCGCAGGCCGTCCGCCTTGGCCTGGTTGACCGCCGGCGTGAAGTAGGTGTCGTCGCGCTCTTTGTCCTGCGCGGCCTGGAACACCGGGTCGGCCGCGGCCGTCTTCCAGTCCTTGGTGAAGTTCGGGTCGAGGCCCGCGTGCGAGTCCGAGTTGTTGACCGCCTTCAGCGCCGTCAGGTATTTGGCCAGCACGTTGTTCGGCTCGGTCCTGGTGTACGCCTGCACCAGTTCCAGCATGTCGCCGGTGCCGGAGCAGAAGCCGATGATGCCGGCCGTGTAGCCGCGGCCGTCACCGATGTCCTCGATGTACTTGTACTGGGCTTTCCAGTCCAGCGACGAGTTCTCGGCCGCCGAGACGAGCTCCATGGCGACCTCCTTCTTCGCCGGGTCGGTGAGGTCCTTGCCGCTCGGGGCGGAGCTGGTCGGCGTGGTCGTGGGTGGCGTCGAGGTTCCCGACATGGTCCAAATCTGGTTGCTCGCGCCCGTGCATGTCCAGATCTGCAGCCGGGCGCCGTTGGCCGTGCTCTTGCCGGTGACGTCGAGGCACTTGCCCGAGCCCGAGTTGATCAGCTCGCCGCCGGAGAGGGTCCACTTCTGGGCGGCGGTGCCGTTGCAGTCGTACTGCTGAATCTTGGCCCCGTTGGCGACGGATGCGCTGGTCACGTCCAGGCACTTGCCCGAACCGGCATTGACCAGTGCACCGCCGGACAAACTCCACTGCTGGGCGGCCGAGCCGTTGCAGTCGTACAGCTGGATGGCGGCACCGTTGGCGGTCGAGGCGTTGGCGACGTCCACGCACTTGCCGCCGAGCCCGGTGATGGGGGCACCGGCGGCCGCGCTGGCCGGGAGCAGACCGTAGATCACGGCTGCTCCGGGGATGACCAGCCCGCCGACGGCATAGACGAAGGTTCTCTTGCGCATCAAGGCGCTCCTGTCTGGGGATAGGGGAAAGGCGCGCGCGATGGGCTGAGACGCTAGAACAGTTAAGTAGGTTTATCAATCCCCGTCGATCACCGCCATCTAGGCTGGATCGGTGCAGGCCTTGACACAGACGAGCGGCCTGCCTAACGTCCGAGCAAACTGTTAGGCAGTTTGCCAATCACCAGAGGAGCTTCTGTGACGCGTCTCGCCGGCTCGTCCAAGCTGCTCCGCGCCATGAACGAGAGCGCGGCCCTGGCCCACCTGCTCGACCCGGGCATGCTGACCCGGGCCGACCTGCGCAAACTGACCGCGCTCTCGACGCCGACCATCTCCGAGGTGCTGCGCCGGCTCACCGACGCCGGCCTGGTCACGGTGGTCGGGCACAACAGCGGCCGGCCGGGGCCCAACGCGGAGATCTACGCCGCCAACCCCGATGCCGCCTACTCGGCGGCCATTTCCGTACGCGACATAGGCGCCAGCGGATCGCCCTCGGTCGCGGCCGCGCTCTGTGACCTCACCGGCGCCGTCCGGGCCCGCCTCGAGTCGCCGATCGACTTCCTGGTCACCGACCCCAAGACCGCGATGCTCCAGGTCGTCGCCGAGCTGAGCGAGCAGGCCGGGGTGGAGGCTTCGCTCATCCGTCACG
The DNA here is from genome assembly GCF_040682075.1 of Actinoplanes sp. NPDC051411. Lineage (NCBI taxonomy): Bacteria > Bacillati > Actinomycetota > Actinomycetes > Micromonosporales > Micromonosporaceae > Actinoplanes > Actinoplanes sp. NPDC051411. Next base: position 77,699 of record NZ_JBFBAD010000005.1, read on the forward strand.
TGCAGATCGGCGTCGCCGGGTCGTACGACAGCCGCACCCAGACCATCCGCCACGTCGACGTGCCCGGCTTCGGCGCGACCGAGCTGGTGGCCGAGATCGCCGAGGCGCTCGGCACCCACATCGGCGTCGACAACGACGTCAACCTGGCCGCGGTCGCCGAGCGGCGCCGGGGCGTCGGCCGCGACACCGACGGGTTCGCCCTGCTCTGGCTGGGCCAGGAGGGCCTCGGTCTCGCGATCGACATCAACGGGCAGCTCATGCGGGGTGCGCGGGGCGGCGCCGGCGAGATCGGCTATGTGCCGCTCTATGCGCCCGACGACACCGGGCGCAAGCTCGACCTGCAGGACCTGTTCGGCGGCGCGGCCATCCTCGACCTGGCCCGGGAATGTGGCGTGGCCGGGCGTACGCCGGCCGAAGTGGTCGCCGCCGCGGCGGCCGTCCCCTCGGGCGATTTTCTGCCGCGGTTGGCCGATCGCATCGGGATCGGCCTGGCCGCCGTGATCGCCGTGCTCGACCCCTGGATGGTCGTGCTGGCCGGCCCGATCGCCCAGGCCGGCGGCGAGACGCTGCGCGGCGCGGTGGCCACCGCGATCCGGCGCGCCGCCCCGCTCGAGGGCTCCATTGCCATCACCGGCCTGGACGACGACGCAGTGTTGCTCGGCGCCCTCGACGCGGGTCTCACCGCGGTGCGCGAGACGCTCATCGGCACGATCCGCGACAATTGATCCATCTCTGATAGGTGCAAAACATGAAAATCGCGGTCATCGGTGGCGGATCGACCTACACGCCCGAGCTCGTGGACGGGTTCGCCCGGCTCCGCGACTCCGGCCTCGACGTCGACGAGCTCGTGTTGATCGACCCGGCCGCCGAACGGCTGGAGATCGTGGGAGCGTTCGCGGCCCGCATCTTCAACCAGTACGGTCACCCCGGCAAGGTCACCTGGACCACCGACCTCGACGCCGGGGTCACCGACGCCGACGTCGCGGTCATCCAGCTGCGGGTCGGCGGACAGCAGGCCCGGATCACCGACGAGACGTTCCCGCTCGAGTGTGGCTGCATCGGCCAGGAGACCACCGGCGCCGGTGGGCTGGCCAAGGCCCTGCGTACGGTCCCGGTCGTTCTCGACGTCGCCGCTCGGGTGAGAGACCGGGCCAAGCCGGGCGCGTGGATCGTCGACTTCACCAACCCGGTCGGCATCGTCACCCGGTCGCTGCTCGACGCCGGCCACAAGGCCGTCGGCCTGTGCAACGTGGCGATCGGCTTCCAGCGGCGGTTCGCCGGCTACCTCGGCGTCGACCCATCGGCAGTCGTCCTCGACCACGTCGGCCTCAACCACCTGACCTGGGAGCGCGGCGTCTACGTCGACGGCGTCGACCACCTGCCCTCCCTGCTCGCTTCTTTCGGTTCGGAACTGGCGGCCGAGGTCGATGTCGATCCGCTCGTCCTGAAAACGCTCGGCAACGTCCCGTCCTACTATCTGTCGTACTTCTACGCCCACGACCGCCACGTCCGCGAGGCCGTCGGCCAGCCGACCCGGGGCCAGCGAGTCGCCGAGATCGAGGCGACGCTGCTGGAGATGTACCGCGACGTGTCCCTGGTCGAGAAGCCGGCCCTGCTCGGCGAACGCGGCGGTGCCTACTACTCCGAAGCCGCGGTCGGCCTGATCGCCGCGCTCAACGGGCTCGACCCGGACGGCGTCCATTCGGTCAACGTGCGCAACAACGGCACCCTGCCCTTCCTCCCCGACGAGGCGGTCATCGAGATCTCGGCCCGGGCCGGCGTCGACGGCCCGGTCCCGCTGCAGATCAATCCCCTGGCACCCGATCTCGCCGGTCTGGTCGCCCACGTTTCCGGGTACGAGGAACTGGCCATCGACGCGGCCCTGCGCGGTGGTCGTGACCGGGTTTACCACGCTCTGCTCGCCCACCCCCTGATCGGCCAGCACGAGTACGCCGACGCCCTGGCCGACAAGCTGATCGCGGCCGGGCGCGAGCACCTCGCGTGGGCCAAATGAGCCTGTACCTCGCGGTCGACGGCGGGAACTCCAAGACCGACGTGGTGCTGGGCTCCTCGTCCGGTGAGGTTCTCGGCTTCGTACGCGGCGGCACGTCGGCGCCGTTCCAGGTCGGCCTGCCGGGCACCGTCTCCGTGCTCGACGGCCTCATCCGGGCCGTGCACGCCGACGCCGGGCTGCCGTTCGGCACCCCGATCGAGGTGCTCTCGGTCTACCTGGCCGGCGCCGACCTGCCGATCGAGGTCCAGCGCCTGCAGGACGCGGTGTCGGCGCCCGGCTGGGCCCGACGGTCCATCGTGGACAACGACTGCTTCGCTCTGCTCCGGGCCGGCACGTCGATGCCCGACGCGGTGACGGTCGTCTGCGGCGCGGGCACCAACTGTGTGGGCGTCGCGGCCGACGGGCGTACCGCCCGCTTCCTGGCCCTCGGCCCGATCTCCGGCGACTGGGGCGGCGGACACGACCTGGCCGAGAACGCCCTCCGCTACGCCGCCCGGGGCGAGGACGGCCGCGGCACCCCGACCGCCCTGCAGGCCGCGGTGGCCGGACATTTCGGTCTGCCCACTGTGGAGGCGGTGAGCATCGGGCTGCACTTCGGCGAGATCCCGATGGAACGCATCCCCGAACTGGCGCCGGTGCTGTTCGAAGTGGCGGCCGCGGGCGACGAGGTAGCGACGTCGCTGGTCGAGCGGCAGGCCCAAGAGGTGCTGGCCCAGCACCGGGTGGCGGCCGGCCGCCTCGGCCTGCTCGACCAGCCGCACGCGCTGGTGCTCGGAGGCGGGGTGCTCCGGGCCCGCCACCCGCAGCTGGAAAAGCTGATCGACGCGGGCGCCCACGCCATCGCGCCCCGGGTCGAGATCTCGGTGCTCGACGCGCCGCCCGTAGCCGGCGCGGCCCTGCTGGCGCTGGACGCGCTGGGCGCCACGGCGGCCGAGCCGTCCCTGCGTGCGGCCATCCGCACCCGCGAGCCGGGCGCCGCCCCGGTGCCCCAGGACGCGGTGGCCGACTGACCGCGGCAATGCACATCCTGGACGATCCGGCGAAGTCGGCGCGGGTAGCACAATTTCTGGAGCCTGGAGCAGCGAAGCCGGCCGGCGCCCGGAATCACGCCTCGCGATTGCGGGCCGTCAGCACGATCATTTCGGCGGCGGCGGCCAGAAGCATGCCCACAACGAGCGGCACGACCCCGCCGACCAGCGTGTAAAACAGCAACAGGACCGGCGCGGCGAAGGTCAGATAGGCCGCACTGGCCAGCGCCCGCCGGTGCGCGCGCAACCGGGCCAGCGCCGCCGCCAACGGCTCGGGCAGCTTGCGGTTGAGCCAGAACGTGACCCCACCCAAAATCAGCAAACCGATCAGTGCCGCCCAGACCCGCGAAATGCCCTCGCTGGCCAGGGTCATCGCCCCGGCGATCACGGCCGCGATCAGGGTCCAGTTGGTGCCGTAGAGCACAGCCTGCCGCACGGTGGCGACCGTCTCGGCCGACGGGTCGAGCACCGGCCCGGCCGGGACGCTCACCGGCGGCGGCTCACTCCAACTGGCCGACGACAGGCCGGCCGGCTCGTCGGGCAGCGGCCGGTCGGGCGCCTGATAGGGACGGGGGAACGGCTCCGGATAGGGCGTTTCCTCGATCGGCTCGGGCTCGGTCGGCAACGACGCCTGGTCGGCCAGGCTCTCCAGCGCCTGCGCCCAGCGGCGCCTCTCCAACCGTACGATCCCCACGTCGCGCTGGGCCTCGCCGACCGCGGGGTCGAGGTCGAGTGCCTCCGCGTACGCCCGCTGGGCCAGGTCGAACAGGCGCAACCGGGCCGCCACCACGGCCAGCACCAGGTGGGCCTCGGCCTCGGCGGGCGCGACGCGTACGCCGTTCCACGCCGCGTTCAGCGCCTCCTGCCCGTTGTGCGCCTCGCTGAGCAGGGCCGCCCCGGTGCGCTGGGCATAGGCGTCGCCCGGCCAGTTCCGCAGGATGTCGACGGCGATCTGAGCGGCCTCGCCATATCGCTGGGAGTCGGTGAGCGCCATCGCCCGCACCACGAGCGTGTGCAATATCGCCGGGGCGGCCGAGTTGGCCCGGTCGGCCGCGCGCAACGCCTCGGCCGGCTGCTCGGCCACCAGGTGGATGCGGGCGAGAGTGGCCAGCAGATTGGGCTCGTTGGGAGCCGCCTCGAGCCCGGCCGCGATCTCGCCGGCCGCCTCGTCATAACGCCCCAGATCGGCGAGCAGCAGGGCACGCTGCCGGTACTCCTCCGGCGTCGTCTCTGGCTCCAAGGGCGCGGCCACGCGTCGAGCGTAGGCCGCCGACGCGAGCCCCCGCGGCCCGGGTAGTCAGCAGTGACCCGTGCTCCCGCCGATTACGACAAACCGTCCGCCGGCCGCCCGATGATCAAGGCGATCGCGGTCGCGGCCAGGCCCTCTCCACGCCCCGTGAGGCCGAGCCCGTCGGTGGTCGTGCCGGAGACGGTGACCGGGGCGCCCACGGCCGCCGAGAGCGCCTCCTGGGCCTCGGCCCGGCGCTTGCCGATCTTCGGGTGGTTGCCGATCACCTGGACCGACACGTTCACGATCTCGTACGACGCGGCCCGCACCAGCCGCGCCGTCCCGGTCAGCAGCGCGACCCCGGACGCGCCGGCCCACTCCGGCCGCGACGTGCCGAAGTTGCTGCCCAGATCGCCGAGCCCGGCCGCCCCGAAGAGGGCATCACAGGCGGCATGCGCGGCCACGTCACCGTCGGAGTGCCCGGCCAGCCCGTCCTCGCCCGGCCACAGCAGCCCGGCGACCCAGCAGGGACGCCCCGGTTCGAAGGCGTGCACGTCGTTGCCGATGCCGACCCGCTGATCACTCACGGGGTCACTTTAGGTGCAGCAGCGCCTCGGCCAGCACCAGGTCGAGGGGGCGCGTGATCTTCAGCGCCAGCTCGGAGCCGGGGATGCAGGTCACCGGCAGCCCGGCCTTCTCGACCAGGCCGGCGTCGTCGGTGAGCGGGTCGGTCGCGGCGGCGTGGGCCGCCGCCAGCACGCTGTGACGGAAGCCCTGCGGGGTCTGCACGCTTCGCAGTGCCGCTCGATCGACTGTGCCTCGAACGATTTCGTGTGGGACCGGTAGACCACCCCCGCCCCCACCCCAGCGCTGGGCGGGGTCGAGTGAACCACCGGGGTCTGACATTTTCGGGCGTTCGTCCACCGCCGGCGCGGGGCCGACCTCTTTGATGGTGTCGACGACCGGCAGGACCGGGATCACGGCCGGCGCCCCACCGCGAACGGCAGCGGCCACCGACTCGATCAGTGCCGGCGGCGTGAGCGACCGGGCCGCGTCGTGCACCAGCACGATGTCGATCTCGGGCGGCACCTGGGCCAGCGCGATCGCCACCGACTCCTGCCGCTCGGCACCGCCGGCCACCACCGTGACCGGCGCGACGTCAGCGAGCAGGGCCCGCACCGCCGGGACGTCGGCGGCCGGGGCGGCGACCACGATCTGTCGCACCGAGGCGGCCGCGGCGACCCGGCGGATCGCGTGAACCAGGAGCGGCTCGCCGGCGAGGAGCCGCAGGGCTTTGGGGCCACCAGGACCGAGCCGCAGCCCGGCGCCGGCGGCCGGAACGAGGACCGCGACGTCACCCCGAGCATTAAGCTGCGCGGTCACGTCGCGGTCCTTGTGTGATCTATCCGGGAGGGATGGTGGCGGTTGCTCAGGCCTCGGTGAGGACCTTGTCGAGGAGAACCTCGGCCTCGTCCTTCGTGCTCTTCTCCGCCAGAGCGACCTCGCCGACCAGGATGTCGCGGGCCTTGGCCAGCATGCGCTTCTCTCCGGCCGAGAGACCGCGCTCGCGCTCACGACGCCACAGGTCACGAACAACCTCGGCCACCTTGAGCGGGTTGCCAGAAGCGAGCTTCTCGAGATTGGCCTTGTAACGCCGTGACCAGTTGGTCGGCTCCTCGGTGTGCGGAGCGCGGAGGACGTCGAAGACCTTGCCCAGGCCTTCCTCGCCAACCACTTCGCGCACGCCGACGATCTCGGCGTTCTCAGCGGGCACCCGAACGGTCAGGTCGCCCTGGGCGACGCGCAGAACGAGATATTGCTTTGGCTCGCCCTTGATGACCCTAGTTTCGATCGCCTCGATGAGTGCGGCCCCGTGGTGGGGGTAAACAACGGTCTCGCCGACACTGAAAACCATAGGTTCGAAGCCCCTTTCGCTGTGTCTAGGGTAACACGCCCACGCAGCGATGTCCCACCCTGCCGGTGACTGTTAGTGCAGCTCAGAGGCCCTGTGACAGGCCTTTCTCGGGCTTGACAGGAGCGCTAGGAGCTGCCTCAGTAACGCAATGTGACGAAAGCGTGACCGCTATGCCCAGCGAGTCGGTTATTTCGTACTTACGGCGTTTGCCTGGTCAAGCTTATCGCTAAGGTCCGCAAGCGCACACTACTGGCGGTCGGGCGCCGCTTAAGGGAGGCTGGGACCTAGATTCCCCGACCGGAACGCTCTATCGGCAGGGGGGAGGGTGAGTCATGGCTGGGGCGCACGATAACGACGGCAATTCGCCGGACGATCTGCCTGACCTCCCCGAGGAGTGGGGCGTCATCGTCATCCCCGACGACCTGTCGGAGCTTACCGACGAGGTCGAGGCGGTTCGGGCCGAGCTCCGGCAGACCGATCGTTCCGACCGCTGGCGCCGCCTGTTCAACCGGCCCGGCCTGCGGCAGCTGCGCCAGGTCAGTCTCGCCCTGCTGCGCGCTCCCGTCCTGATCATCTCGATGGCCGTGTTGGTCACCGTGGCCAGCCTCTTCGCGTCGGCGTGGCCCGGGCCGCCCCGCCAGCCCGTCGTGCAGCGCACCAACGACGATCATTCCGGCTCGCTGCCCGCCCTCGACGTGGTCGACGACGCCGGCCGCCCGGTCTCGCTGCGGGCCAAGCTGCCCGCGGTCATCCTGGTCACCGAAGGCTGCGACTGCGACCGCCTGGTCTCGGCGACCGCCGCCGCGGCGAAAGACCGCCCGCAGGTCGCGATTGTCGTGATCGCGGCCGCCCTGAGCGGGGCCGCCAGCAGCCGGCCGACGACCGGGCAGAACACCCCGGCCACCCAGACCACCCCACTGGCGCAGACCGATCATCCGGTCCAGACGCTGCACAACCCGCCCGGCAGCGACGTGCGCGAGCAGCTCAAACTCGGCCGGCCCGACGGCACCGCCGCGGCGCTGCTGGTCGACAGCAAGGGCCAGATCGTCAAAACGATCACGCGGACGGCCTCGGCCGACGTCATCCAGCCCTACCTGGCGCGAATCTGAAGCTCAGTCGTCGATCTTGATTACCGAGTAGCGGAAGACCACCGGGCTCGACCCGGTGACGGCCAGGTTCATGTGCAGGTTGTCGACCAGAAACACCTCGAAGTGAGTCGGTGCCTGCTCGCCGGTGCAGTGCAGCCCGCGGCCCGAGTCGTCGATCAGCCCGAGGCTGACCCGCACGATGCTGTTCGCCTCCCCCACGCACACCACCGAGAGCCGTTGGTTGCCGGTGTTGATCGGGGCGTCGATCTGCCGCTCGGCGCCCGCGCCCAGCTCGACGGTCTCGGTCGCCTCGGCGTCCGGCGGCTCGGGAAGCAGCCGCTCGGCGGTCGCGCTCCACCGCGCGACGTCCGGGTCGATCTCCGTCCGGGGCTTGGCCCGGAGCCACCACACCCCACCGGCGGCCAGCAGCAGCGCGGCGCCGGCATAGAGCACGGCGCCCCGGACACGCTCGCTGGTCACACCGCGACTCTAGAGGTCTCCAGGAGAGCGCCGTAGAGGGTGAGACCCGGCCCGAAGGCCAGCATCACCACCCGCCGCGGCGGCGCCGGGCGCCGCCGCAGCTCATCGAGCACCAACAGCACGGTGGGTGAGGAGCAGTTCCCGTACGCCGAGAGCACCCCGCGCGAGTCGGCGAGTGCCGCGTCGTCGAGCTCGAGCCGCTCCTGCACCACGTCGAGGATCTTGGGGCCGCCGGGGTGGACCGCCCACCCGTCCACGTCACCGATCGTCAGCCCGTGCCGGCCGAGCAGGTCGTCGACCATGGCCCGCACGTGCACCGAGAGCACCTTGGGCACCCGGGGCGAGAGACCCATCCGAAACCCGAGATCGGTCACGTCCCACGTCATGTGGTCGGCCGTCGTCGCATCGGTGACGGCGGCGATGTCCCGCACCGCATATCCGGAGCTCCCGGCGTACCCGGAACTCGCGTCGCCCGGGGTGAGCACGACGGCGGCCGCCGCGTCGCTGAAAAGCGCGTGGGACACGATCTGCTGGATGTCCATCCGGGTGGTCGGCGGCTGGAGGTGGAGGCTGGTCAGCTCGGCGCAGAGCAGCAGCGCCGGCTGCCCGTGCGCGACCACGAAGTCGGCCGCCGTGCCCAGTCCGGGCAGCGCGGCATAGCAGCCCATGTGGCCGACGAACAGCCGGCGGACACTCGGTGCCATGCCCATGTCGCGGGCGAGCAGGATGTCGAGTCCCGGCGTGGCGTAACCGGTGCACGAGCAGACCGCGAAGAGGCCGATCTCGTCGGCGGCCAGGCCGGCGTCGGTCAGCGCCCGGCCGACCGCCTCCTTGCCGAGCGGCGCCGCCTCGACCTGGTAGCGGCGCATCCGGCGCTCGGTCGACCACTCCGAGACGTCCTCGAGCAGCGGGTTGACCGCGGCCTGCCGGGTGCGGACCCCGGAGTTGGCGAAGATCCGCCGGGCCAGCCCCCGGCGGTCGTCGGCGAAACGACGGGCGAAGAAGCCGTTCCACACGTCGTCCTGCACTACCGAAGGTGGCAGCGAGATACCCAAGCCGGCGATGATCGCGTTCCGGTCCACTCGTGCCTCCCTTGGCGCGCCCGCTACCAGCGGGGCGCGATGCCGTCGCTGTCCGGGTCGCCGCCCAGCGCTTCCACGCCGAGCCAATCCGCGCAGACGTCGCTGGTGGCCGGCTGCAGTGATCCGGCCCGGGCGTCGCGGTAGAGGCGTTCGAGGGGATGGCCGCGGCGCATCGCCGAGGTGCCGGCCGCCTCCAGCATCGAGGCGGCGACGTCGGCCGCGGTGGTGCCGGCGAGCAGCTTGGCCCGCCACACCCACCGGTTGGTGTCGGCCTCGCCGGGCGCCTCGTCGACCCGCCGGGCGGCCTCCATGACCGCCAGGTGGGCCGCGGCGACCGCGGCGTCGGCCCGGCCGATCCGGGCCCGGATGGCCGGCAGATGACCGAGTTTGCGCTCGTTGACGTGCTCGACCGCGGCGTCGACGGCGGCCCGGGCCACGCCGACGTAGACCGCGGCGTAGCTGGCCACCATCCAGTGCGGTGCCAGCTGGGCGACCAGCAGGGCCAGGCCCTCGACCCCGCCGAGCAGGGCGGCGGCCGGGACCGTCACGTCGACGTGCAGGTCGTGCGAGCCGGTCGCCCGCATGCCGAGGGCGTCCCAGGTCGGCTCGACCGTCACCCCGGCGCCGGCCGGAACCAGGAACTGGGAGACCTGGGTGGGATCGCTCGCGCTGCGAGCGGCGATCAGGTACGCGTCGGCATGCCCCGCCCCCGAGCAGAACGTCTTCGACCCGGTGATGTGGAAGCCGCCGTCGACGGCCTGGTAGGAGGTCTTCATCTGAGACAGCCGGGAGCCGGCCCCGCGCTCGCTCATCGCGACCGCGAACCACGAGCCGCCGGCGGCCGCCCGCAGGGCGTCGTCGCGGGCCTGGAGCGCCTCGGGCGGCAGGCTCAGGGCGTCGGCCAGCTCGTCGGTGACGCCGGCCAGCGCCCCGGTCACCGAGGCGTGCATGTTGAAGATCAGGGCGGTCGCGCCGTTGCCCCGGGCCAGTTCGTAGGCGATCGCGGCGTAGTCGGCGAAGCCCGCTCCCGCTCCGCCGAGACGGGCCGGGACCATCAGGCCGAACAGGCCGGAGCGGCGCAGGTCGGCGAAGTCGTCGGCCGGAAACGAGCCGTCCCGGTCGTGGTCGGCCGCGCGGGCGGCGAACCGGGGTGCGAGCCGTCGTGCCTCGTCGATCACGTAGTTTCCCCCTCTTTGCGGCCTTTGCCCTGATAGAGAACGACGGTCGAGGGGGCGGCCACGATCCGGCCACCGGTCTTCCTGAGAAAGAGCCAGCGGAACAGGCCGGTCGCGGTCGGGCGTACGCCGCGCAGGTGCAGGCGTACGCCGTGCCGCTCGAACTCGGCACTCAGGCGCTTCGGGGCGACGAACAGGGCGGGGTCGTGCAGACCGGCGGGAGCCACCCCGATCCATTCCCCCGCGGTGACCGTGATGAATCGACTGAGCGCGGTCGCGTTGACTGTGTCGAGCACCACCAGACCGCCCGGGCGTAACACCCGACACAGCTCGGCCACGGTCGCGGTCAGGTCGGAGACGTGCTCGAGGATCTCGCCGGCCGCCACCACGTCGGCGCGGCCGGTCGCGAAGGGCAGGGCGGTCACGTCACCGCGGACCGGCTCGACGCCGTGCCTCGCCGCCTCCCGCAGCCCGGAGAGCTGGAGATCGACGCCGACGTGCCGGTAGCCCTTGCCGGCCAGGTGCGGGGCGAGCAGGCCGCCCCCGCAGCCGGCATCGATCAGCAGCGCGTTCTTCACCGTGGCGGGCGGGATCAGGGCGGCCCGGGACGCGGCGAGCCAGTGCAGCAACTCGAAGTCACCGCCGGGGCGCCACCACTCGGCGACGAGGTCGTCGTACTGACGCGGATCGTTGCGCACCATCGACGGCATGTGATCGAGCGTGGCACGCCCGGTGCACAACCACCACACTTGCGTTCATGAAGCGCGCGCTCGCCCTGCTCCGCTCCTCGCATCCCGAACCGGGCGGGGCGGTGACGGTCGCCATGACACTGCTGGCGGTCGGGGCTGGACACCGCGGGTGGGCGCTGGTCGGCGTCTTCTGTGCGGTGGGCGCCACCCAACTGGCCGTGGGCTGGGTCAACGACTGGCTCGACGCCGATCGCGACCGGCAGTCGGGCCGCCGGGACAAGCCCGTCGCGGCGGGGGCGGTCTCACGGCGTACGGTCGGGGCGGCGGGCCTGCTCGCCGCCCTGGCCATCCCCCTGCTCGGTCTTCCCTTCGGAGCGACAGCGACGATTCTGATCTCGCTGGTCGGGATCTTCGCGCTGCTCTACGACTGGCCGCTGAAGTCCACGGTGTTCTCGGTCGTGCCCTACCTGGTGGCGTTCGGACTGCTGCCGGCGTTCGTGGTGGTGGCGCTGCCCGGGCATCCGGCGCCGCCGGCCTGGCTGGTCGCCGCGGGTGCGCTGCTCGGCGGGGGCGCGCACTTCGCCAACGTGCTGCCCGACCTGGCCGACGACGCGGCGACCGGGGTGCGCGGCCTGCCCCATCGGCTGGGCGCGCTCGGCTCCGCCGTCGCCGCCGCGGTGCTCCTGCTGGGCGCGACGCTCACCCTGGTCTTCGGACCGCCCGGGCCTCCGTCGTGGGCCGGCTGGGCGGCGGGCGCGGCCGCCGTCGTGGTCCTTCCCCTTGGGGCGTACGCGACCAGACGTGCACAGGGGCGGGGTGTGGCGATGTTCCGCGCGGTGATCGTGGTGGCTCTGATCGACGTCCTTTTGCTGATCTTCAGTGGCCGCGTGGTGTGAATGGACGGGTCGGCGTACGAGCCGGATCACCGACCTCTAGGCTGAGCCTCACGCAGTTGGCGTATTTTCTTGGAGGACCCTGATGCGCTCCCTGGGCAGAGTTCGCCCATTGGCCTGTCGCGCCGCTCAGGCAGCAGGCGCCGCCACGGTCGCCGTGCTGGCGCTGGCCGGGTGCTCGGCCGGGCAGACCGCCGAGACCAGTCTTCTCCAGACGCCCGTCTCGGGCCTCAACACGGCCAGTCCCGACGGCGGCCTGCAGATCCGCAACCTGCAGGTGGTCTACAAGGACGCGACGGGTTACCCGGCCAACGGCAGCGCGCCGCTCGAGGTGAGCCTGTTCAACCAGACCGAGCAAGAGATCACCGTGACGATCAGCAGCAAGCCACAGCAGACCGTGGTCCCCGGCATCGTCTCGGCCCAGCAGGTCGGTCTGACCGGGCCGGCGCCGACGCCCTCGTCGCCGATCGCCTCGGGCCCGGCCGCCGGCGGCGACACCAGCCCGTCGACGCCGACCCCGGGCACCTCGGGCGAGGTCAGCCCGCCGGCCAGCGCCCCTTCGGCGATGCCCAGCGACACGGCCACCCCACCGCCGGCCGCCGCGCTCAGCCCGGCCAAGCTGACCATCCCGGCACTCGGCTCGCTGAGCTTCCTTCCCGGCAGCCCCAACTCGCTGATCGCCTCCGGCCTGAGCGACAGGCTGGCCCCCGGTTACTCGCTGGCACTCACTGTCCAGAGCAGCACGAGCGCCACGCCGATCGACGTGACGGCCCCGGTCGCCACCCCACTGTCGGCCGGGCCCCGCGCCCCGGCCGTCGAGGGTGAAAACTCCGAGGGCGAATAGTTGTCACACCCTCCGGCTAGCTTGGCGGAGTGACGACCTCCCGCAGTCCTTCCCGGGCTGCCACCACCAAGGCGGCCCGGCCGACCTACGTCTGCGACGCCTGCGGGCATCAGCCGCCGAAGTGGCTGGGCCGCTGTCCGGAGTGCAACGAGTGGGGCTCGGTCATCGAGTCCACCGTGACCACGCCGCTCGGCGCCGGCCGGGTGGTCAGCTCCCGCATGCCGTCCGAGCCGGCCCGGCCGATCGCCACGATCAGCGCCGCCCCGGCCAAGGCCGTCCCGACCAACGTCAGCGAGCTCGACCGGGTGCTCGGCGGCGGTCTGGTGCCCGGCGCGGTGGTGCTGCTGGCGGGCGAGCCCGGCGTGGGCAAGTCGACGCTGCTGCTCGACGTGGCCCAGCAGTGGGCGGCCGGTGCCGGCTCTCCGTCCCTGGTGGTCAGCGGCGAAGAGTCGGTCAGCCAGGTGCGGCTGCGGGCCGAGCGGCTCGGCGCCCTCCACGAAAAGCTCTATCTGGCCTCCGAGAGCGACCTCGGCGCCGTGCTCGGCCACCTCGACGCGGTCAAGCCGGGCCTGCTCGTGCTCGACTCGGTGCAGACCATCTCGGCCCCGGGCACCGAGGGCGTCCCGGGCGGCGTCACCCAGGTTCGCGCGGTCACCTCGGCGCTGGTCGGGGTGGCCAAGGAGCGCGGCATCGCGACCGTCCTGGTCGGCCACGTCACCAAGGACGGTCAGGTCGCCGGCCCCCGCGTCCTCGAGCACCTGGTCGACGTCGTTCTCCACTTCGAGGGCGACAAGCACTCCTCGCTGCGCCTGGTCCGCGGGGTCAAAAACCGTTTCGGCGCGGCCGACGAGGTGGGCTGCTTCGAGATGCACGAGGGCGGCATCACCAGCCTCGCCGACCCGTCCGGCCTCTTCCTCACGCGTTATCAGGAGCCCGTCCCGGGCACGTGCGTGACCGTCGCGATGGAGGGCCGGCGGGCCCTGGTCACCGAGGTGCAGGCGCTGATCGGCGCCGAGGTGCAGGGGTCGCCCCGCCGCACGGTGTCGGGCCTCGACAGCGCCCGGCTGGCCATGGTGCTCGCCGTGCTCGAGCGCCGCACCAAGCAGCTCAAGCTCTACAATCGTGAGGTCTTCGCGGCCACCGTCGGGGGCATCCGGCTCGTCGAGCCCTCGGCCGACCTGGCCATGGCCCTGGCCGTCGCCTCCGGCGGCCTCGACCTGGCCATGGCGCCCGGCCTGGTCGCAATCGGCGAGGTCGGCCTGACCGGCGAGATCCGGCGGGTCGGCGCGGTCGGCCGCCGGCTGGCCGAGGCGGCCCGGCTCGGCTTCAAGGTCGCCCTGGTGCCGCCGGGCGGCGGGCCCGACGCCGGCAGCGTCCCACGCGGCATGCAGGTGATCGAGGTGAGCGACCTCCGGTCGGCGCTCCAGGCGGCCGCCCGGGCCTCGGCTTCGCATGACGCCGGGTAACGATTCATCACGCTACGGAGCATTCATCGAACCGCGAGTCGTTGCCCTGGATGACAGTCCGTAGAATGTACAGGTGCCGCTCGACCGCGATGGTTCCAAGCCCGCCGCTGCCACCCCGACGCCACGTCCCGGCGTCAACGGTTCGGCGCACCGCGCGGCGACCTCTTCCAGCCCCGGCCTCAGCGGTGGCGGCGTGACCGCCGACCCGCTCCGCGCCAATCTCGCACTCATGGCTCCGGGCACCGCCCTGCGCGACGGCCTCGAGCGCATCCTCCGCGGCCGCACCGGCGCGCTGATCGTCCTCGGCCACGACACGGTCGTCGAGAGCATCTGCACCGGCGGCTTCCAGCTCGACGTCGAGTTCTCCGCGACCCGGCTGCGCGAGCTGTGCAAGATGGACGGGGCGGTCGTGCTCTCCAGCGACGGCACCCGCATCGTCCGGGCCGCCGTCCACCTGATGCCCGACCCGTCGATCCCGTCCGAGGAGTCCGGCACCCGCCACCGCACCGCCGAGCGGGTCGCCAAGCAGTCCGGCTTCCCGGTCATCTCGGTCTCGCAGTCGATGCGCATCATCGGGCTCTACGTCAACGGTCAGCGCCACGTCCTCGACGACTCGGCCGCCATCCTCTCCCGGGCCAACCAGGCGCTGGCCACGCTGGAGCGCTACAAACTCCGCCTCGACGAGGTGTCCGGCACCCTCTCCGCGCTCGAGATCGAAGACCTGGTCACGGTCCGCGACGCGGTCGCCGTCGTCCAGCGCCTCGAGATGGTCCGCCGCATCGCCGACGAGATCTCGGGCTACGTGGTCGAGCTGGGCACCGACGGCCGCCTGCTCGCCCTGCAGCTCGACGAGCTGATGGCCGGCGTCGACGCCGACCGCACCCTGGTCATCCGCGACTACCTGCCCTCCGGCCGCAAGGCCCGCACCCTCGACGAGGCGCTGGTCGAACTCGACCTGCTGAGCGCCACCGAGATGATCGACCTGGTCGCGGTGGCCAAGGCGATCGGCTACCCGGGCGCCTCCGACGCCCTCGACGCGGCGGTCTCACCCCGCGGCTTCCGCCTGCTGGCCAAGGTCCCCCGCCTGCCGGCCCAGATCGTCGACCGCCTGGTCGACCACTTCGGCAGCCTCCAGCGCCTGCTGGGCGCCACAGTCGAAGACCTGCAGGCCGTCGACGGCGTCGGCGACGCCCGCGCCCGAGGCGTCCGCGAGGGCCTGTCCCGCCTGGCCGAGGCCTCAATCCTCGAGCGCTACGTCTGACTGAGCTCTCCCCGGCTTCCCGTTCGGTTTCGTGTGGTGGGTCGGGCCGGGCGTGGTGTTGTTCGCTGTCGGTCGGGTGATGTCGGTAACCCCGAGCCAGTCCGGCCGTTCAGCGCCGGACCGGTGTTGCACGAGGCCCTCTGACGGCTGCCTGCCCGGATCCCGGCTCATGCAACCGCGCCGGTAGACGCCCGGCCGCCACGCACGTTCGCGGCCGGCGCACACCGGGCGCCAAGCGCAGCTCGGCATGGACCCGCGGTGATCCGTAGGTGCCACGTGACATCTGACGGGTACTGCGGATCGTCGTGGTCAGCGCCTGATCGGCCACCTGGCGCCGCAAGGCATGGCACCCGGACGTCGACACGCCCAAGACCCGGCACGTCACCGCCACCGCGATCGCGCCCGCGGCGAGTCCGCGACAACCGGCTGGATCATTTTGGGAGATTGTTGTCCCGCGCGAAATGCGCGGCCGCCTTACGCAGGATCTCGTTCTCGGTCGCTTCTCCCGCCGCAACACGGCCGGCGCAGCACGCTGGTCAGGCACGACTCAGAAGTCCCCAACTCCCCGCGAGGTGCCGGAACGGCTCGTCACCCGGACGGGCCAACTCGGCTACGCTCCCGAAACTCCCGGCGGGCGTGGTCCGGCGGAAGCTCAGGACTGCGCGAAGCAGGAGCCCCGACGACCCGCAGCGTGGGGTTCCCGCCATTCGGGTGTCAGCAGGCGGTCGGTCAACAGAAGGCCGGGCAGCGTGCGCCGCAGCCGGATGTCACCCCCGATCGATCATCGCAGGCGCTAAGGTGCTGGCCGTGATCAACCGGATGATGACGGCTCTCGATCGGCTGCCGCGGGTGCTGGACCGACAGGATCTGAATGAGTTCAGCGGATCTTCACCATGCTCCTGCCCCGGGAGCCGCCGGCTGGACGCCCGGCGAGCTGACCTCGCTGGTCGAGCGGCTCGCGCCGGTCCTCGCGCGGCGGCCGGAAGGGGTCTTCGCCCGGCTGGCTCTGACCGCGGGAGCCTACGTCGAGTTCGGGGCGTCACCGGTCGCGCTGGCCGAGAACGTACCGGCCTGCACCGGCATGACGTTGCTGCTGCGGAAGGCCTTCTCCGAGGTCTGGCCGGCCGTCAACGGTGACGGACGGCCGGAGCCGAACCCGGACGATCCGCCGCGGATGCGGAATCTGGTCAAGCTGTTTGAGGACGGGGCGGCGCGGGCCGGCATCCCGGCCGAGGCCGCGCCGCACGTGGCGGTGTCCTGGTTCGACGCGCCGCACTGGGTCAATCTGCTGATCACGCTGCTGGGGCGGCGGGAGTTCCGGGACGCCATGGAGCCGCTTGCAGGGCTGGCCGAGGACGCGGCCGAGCTGGCCGACCGGGTGCCGCGGGCGTACTGGCTGGGTGGGCTGTTCGCGGTGCTCGACGACGAGCCGGTGGTGGTGCTCGATCCGGCGAGCGGTCGCGGGTTCCGGCTGACCATGAGCGGGGTGGGCGACAACTTCCAGCTTCACACGCTGCTGGCGGACCGGCTGATCGGCGATGGGGAAGGTGGGCTGCTGGCCGGCGTACGCCCGGAAGCGGCCTGGGTCGCGGCCGCGACCGACGCGCCCGCCGAGGTGGCCGGGAAGCCGATCGAGAGGCGCTTCCGCCTTTTCGACGCGACCGGCGAGTACGTCGCTCCGGAGGGCCGCCCGTCGGAGATCGCCCGGGTGGAGGGTGCCCGCGTGCTCGTGATCCATCCGCCGAACGGCAGCTACCAGTGGGGCAGGGCCGCGTCTACGAGGGCATGCGCCCGGAGCTGAGCCTCGACGAGATCATGACCGCGGACGAGGTCGCACGGTGGACGGCCCGCGTGGCGCCGGCCCGCGAGAACGACCTCTTCGCCGCCCGGCCGGCGTAGGACGGGTCAGTTCGGCAGCGGGTGGGCGATGTCGTTGGCGTAGTCGGTGATCGACGCCCCGATCACCGCGGCCGGGAGCGGCAGCACCTCGAGGCAGCGCCGGACCGCCGCCGCCATCGACGGGTTGGGGACGCGCATCGAGATCGTGCAGTGGGGCACCCAGCGGCCCGGGCGGTAGAGATCCCAGACCTCGACGCCGGCCTCGGCCAGGCGGTAGTGGACGACCTGGTGATGGGTCAGGAGCTCGACCGTCGGGACGACGCCGAGCCACAGCACGCGGCCGACGAACTGGCCGACGAAGTCCATGTCGACCCGCAGGCCCCGGCCGACCGGGATGCCGTCCAGGGCCGAGGCGACCGCGTCCGGGGCCAGCGTGCGGGCGGCGGCCAGCGAGACGTGCGGGCGGTGCTTCTGGTTGAGCAGACCGGCCAGGGTGGGTACGCCCTCGTCCTCGAGCGCCTTCCACAGCCCGCGCACCCGCCGGGTCGCCTCGACGTCGACGTAGAGCTCGAGTGCCGCGACCACGCCGTCAGTTGACGAAGGTCAGCGTGATCGGGTTGCTGATCAGCGAGCCGAGCCGGCCCCGGAGCTGGAACTGGCCGGGCGGCGGCACCGGACCGGCCGCGACTCCGCCGTCGCAGCTGCTCGACTGGCGGCCGTTCCAGGTGATCTTGTAAGCCCGGGAGTTGCCGGGAGACCACTGGCGTACGTCGTGGCCGCCGGTCCCGCCGCACTTGTCGGACGACCAGTAGACCTGCACGCCCGAGCTCAGGTAGAGCTCCTGCGGGTCGGAGCCGACGTCGCGGGAGCACGTACGCCGGCCGATGTATTTGATCGTCAGCGTGAGGTCGACGGTCGGCGCGGCCCGGCTGATCGTCGTCGAGGACGCGCTCGGCGTGATCTGCATCTCGGAGTCGGCGCAGCTGCCGTCGGCCGGGAGGGTCACGTTGGTGTTGGTCCCGGTCTGGCCCCCGCCGGTCGTGGAGCCGGTGCCCGTGCCCGTGCCGGTCGTGGACGTGCCGGCCTGCTGCGACTGCACCTGGGCCGGGTCGGGCAGCGAAGGCCCGCTGCCGGCGGGCGGATTGTCGACGAACGACGGCTCATCATTCGGATCCGAGCCGGACGGGGCCGGCGTCGGCAGCGACGTCGAGGACGACGCCGTTCTGCCCTTGGGACCGGCCTTGTTGTCGCCGCTCTGCGAGCAGGAGACGAACAGCACGATGATGCCGAGCAGGGCCGCACCCAGCACGACCGCACGACGCCGCCAGTAGACGGAGGAAGGAAGGGGACCAACCGTCGTTCGCATGATGGGGCCACCGTAAACCCGTACGAGCGCGGCGTTGGGCACGACGCGCCGGTTATGCGACACCGACTCGCCTTAGGTTTGGTTAGAGGTAGACCTTCCGCTGGTAGATCGCGTGGGCGCCGGCCACCCGATCGAGGAAGAGCTTCCCGGCGCAGTGATCGATCTCGTGCTGGAGGGCCCGCGCCTCGAACGCGTCGGTGGTCATCGTGACCGGTTCCCCGCTGCCCGGGCGCACCGCCGACACCACGACCCGGCCGGCCCGTTTCACGTCGCCGGTCAGGTCGGGCACCGACATGCAGCCCTCGCGGCCGGCCTTCCAGCGGCTGGATTCGATGATCTTGGCGTTGCAGAGCACGAAGGCGCCGTGGGTGGTGCCCGCCTTGGGATGTCCGGTCACGTCCACGGCGAAGACCTGCACACCGAGGCCGACCTGGGGTGCGGCCAGCCCGACGCAGCCCGGCGACACCCGCATGGTCGCGACGAGGTCGGCCGCCAGCTGGACCACCGACGGGTCGGTCGGGTCGACCTCTTCGCCGACCGTGCTGAGAACCGTGGCGGGGGCGGTCACGACGGGAAGGACCCGGCCGGCGACGCCGCTCACAGAATCTCCGACTCGGCCCGCCGCAGCGTCACCTCGACGCCCAGTTCGGACGCGGCCACCGCCAGCTGCTCGGCGAGCTCCTCCGAGGTGCCCGGCGGCAGGTCGACCTCGGCGACCAGCACGTAGAGGGTGCCGGACAGCCGGGTGCTCAGGTCGGTGATGTTGCCGCCTTCCGCCGCCACGACCCGGGTCACGGCGGCCACGATGCCCAGGCGGTCGGCGCCGTGCACGCTCACCACGTACGGCTCGCCGGCATCTTCGGAGCCGGCCTCGGGTGACACCTGGCGCACCGAGGTGACCACGCCGGTCAGCGGCTCCAGGGCTTTCGAAACCTCCGGAGCGGACGGTCCGGTGCAGACCAGCGTCATCGTGAAGTGGCCGCGCAGGCGGGTCATGGTCGAGTCGGTGAGGTTGGCGCCCACCCCGGCCAGCGCCTCGGCCACATCGGCGACGATGCCGGTCCGGTCGGGACCGATGACGGTGATGGCAAGCTCGTGCACCCGCCTACAGTAAGTCCTCTATGACTCTCGCCGACGACGCCATCACCTGGTACGACGCCAATCTTCGCGACCTGCCCTGGCGGCAGCCCGGCACCAGCCCGTGGGGGGTGCTGGTCAGCGAGGTGATGCTGCAGCAGACCCCGGTCGTGCGGGTCGAGCCGGCCTGGCACGCCTGGATGACCCGCTGGCCGACGCCGGCCGCGCTGGCCGACGATCCGCCGTCCGAGGCGATCCGGATGTGGGGGCGGCTCGGCTATCCCCGCCGGGCGATGCGGCTGCACGCCTGCGCGGCCGCGATGGTCGAGCGGCACGACGGCAAGGTGCCCGACGACCTCGACCAGCTGCTGGCTCTGCCCGGCGTCGGCACCTACACGGCACGGGCGGTGGCGACGTTCGCGTTCGGGCAGCGTCACCCGGTCGTGGACACCAACGTGCGGCGGGTGGTCGCCCGCGCGGTCGAGGGCAAGCCCGACGCCGGTCCGGCCACGACCGCCGCCGATCTCGTCGCGGTCGAGGAGCTGCTGCCGGCCGACGACCGGCGGGCGGCGCGGGCCAGCATCGCGTTCATGGAGATCGGTGCGGTGCTCTGCACGGCCCGGTCACCGCGCTGCGCGCAGTGCCCGTTCGAGGCCGTCTGCGCCTGGCGGCTGAGCGGTTCGCCCGCGCTGAGCGGCCCCTCCCGCAAACCCCAGAGGTACGCCGGCACCGACCGCCAGGTGCGCGGCCTCCTGCTCGAGGTTCTCCGCCACGCCACCGGTCCCGTGCCCCGGCAACGGCTGGACATGGTGTGGACCGACGACGTGCAGCGCGCCCGGGCCCTGGCCGGACTGGTCGACGACGGCCTGGTCGAGCCGCTCCGCTCGGGCGACTTCGTGCTCGCCGGAGACGGGCCGCGCGACCAGGCCCAGTCGCTCTAGCCGTCGATCAGTAGACGGACGGCCAGCCGGCCGAGTCGTAGGCGAGCAGGTTGATGCCGAGCTGCGCGGCACCGTTGTCGGCGTAGTAGTGGTAGACCAGCACGTCGGCGTCCGCGTCGGTGAAGACCGACTGGCCGCCCGGCCCGTGGATGCTGCCGTGCCCGGCCAGGATCTCGGTGCCGCCGCCGGAGCTCATCGCGGTGCCGTTCTTGTCGGTGAACGGGCCGTTCACGCTCGTCGACCGGCCGACCATGATGCGGTAGGTGCTGGACGCGCCCCGGCAGCACAGGTCGAAGGAGACGAACAGGTAGTAGTACGACCCGTGGTGGAACAGGAACGGCGCCTCGATCGCCCCGCCGCCGCGACCCGCCACGAGACGGATCGTGCTGTTGAGCCGCTTGCCGGTGGACGGGTCGAGCTGCACCTGCTGGATGCCGGACCAGAACGAGCCGAACGTCAGCCACCAGCGGTTGGACGAGTCGACGTACAGGTTGGGGTCGATGGCGTTCCAGTTGTTGCTCGTCGTCGACTCGATGACCAGCCCGTTGTTGGTCCAGGTGCCCGGGTTCCCGCTGGTGCTCGTGGCCAGGAAGATCGCCGAGTGGTTGGAGCCGAACGTCGAGGCCGCGTAGTACATGTAGTACTTGCCGTTGTGGTATGAGAGGTCGGGCGCCCAGAGCGAGGCACTCCCGCCGGTGTACGCCGTGGTCCACGACGCCCCGCCCGGGAACGCCGCCCCGACGTCTCTCCACGCCGTACGGTCGCTCGACGTCTTCAGCTGGATGTTGTTCCCGGTGTACGCGATCAGGTAGGTCCCGTCGGTCCGCTTGACCACTCCGGGGTCGTGCACGCCGATGCTGCCGGTGACCTTGCCCGGGTTGGGATAGGTGGCCGCGTCGGCCGCCGATAGCCCGCCCACGACCCCACCGAGGGCGGTGAGCGTGACCGCGAGAGTGATTGCGAGCCTGCGTTTGATCGCCACGGAGTTTCCCCTTCCGGCGCGTTTCCCGGCCCGGCAGAGCCCACGTTGCCGCCGCTGTCGTCCGTCATTGTGAACGTTCACATAGACAGCGGTCAAGGAATATTGACGCTGAGCTGGAAGTTCAGGCGACACCCACCCGCGCGGCCACCTCGGGCGACAACGGCATCACCCGCTCGTCGGGAAGCAGCGCCGCCGCCCCGGCCTCGTCACCCGCGTCCAGCCGGGCCCGGATCTCCCGGGCCGGCCCGGTCACCTCGGTCAGCCCGACAATCCACCCGTCGACATAGCGCGACACCGCCTCGGCACCCAGCCCGACCTGCAGCGACCGGTAGGGCAACTCGGCCAGCCGCAGCGACCGCTCCGGGTCCCACTGCACCCGCACCGGGCTGGACTTCAACTCGCGGCTCCACTCGGCCCGCGACGCGTGGCGGTCCGGGTCGAAGTGGCTGAGGGAGGCGTGTCCGAGCGCCCATTCGAAGCCGTCGCGGCGGATCTCGACCGCGAGCACCCGCTCCTGGCAGGGCTTGGTCGCCCAGCCGCAGCGGTACATCATCCACAGGAAGGACGGCTTGATCCAGGTCATCCGCTCGCGCTTGAACGGCGGCTCGAATCGCCCCGCCAGCAGCGCCGGCGAAGCGATCTCGGCCGGATAGGCCTGGTAGACGGTGACCGTGGTGTCCGTATAGACCGCGCGGACCTCTCGTTGTCGCATGCCGCCATCGTGGCCGGTGATCGTCCGGCCGGCGACCGAGATAGGAAACGGCCCGGCTGCGTGGACGCAGCCGGGGCGGGTGTAGTTGTGGATGGGGACACCGCGGCCCAGGGCCCACCCCGGGCGGCCGGCCCCCCCGC